>JBCBTR010000101.1:0-7377 GCA_039818545.1 Pseudomonadota bacterium | reverse complement strand
CTGAGAACTGATCGTTCGGACCGGAGAGAGTGAGACAAGTTCAAGCGCGAACGGCTCGCCCGGCGCGAACGATCAGTTCTCAGACCTATACGGTTCTGAGGCGAACCCCGCTCTGGCCGGGCGCGCCGCCTCAGGGTCCACCTGCCTCTCACAAAGCCTGACCCAGCCTCTTCGAGTCGTTTCGAGCGGCTCATCCCTGTTTGTGAGATTATAATGAAAACCCCAATCCTGATGGCAGGCGCGATGGCGCTCGCCACCGCCGCTGCGCCTGCTTTCGCCCATGAGGGCGATGGTGGAAATGTAACCTACGCCACAGACCATGCGCCGATTGGCGTTATGGCTGACCACCGCCACAAAAAGGGCGAGTGGATGGTCTCCTACCGCTACATGTACATGGACATGTCCGGGAACCGCGACGGGACGGACTCAATTTCTCCCGAGGAAACCGTCACGACGGTTGCCAACCCCTTCGCCAATCCACCGATGATGCCGCCAACGCTCCGCGTGGTGCCGACCGAGATGCCAATGCAGATGCATATGGTGGGCGGCATGTACGGCCTGAGTGACCGCATCACACTGATGGCCATGGGTATGTACGTGACCAAGGAGATGGACCACATCACCTTCCAGGGGCCGATCGGAACGACACGCCTCGGCGAGTTCACGACTGAAACGTCCGGCATTGGCGACACGACTGTCGGCGCGATCATCGGCCTTGATGACGGTTCTGATCCCCACGATCAGATCAATCTTGGCCTGTCTGTATCCCTGCCGACAGGATCCATCGACGAAACCGATCAGGTCCTTACGCCTATGGGCACGACGCCGAGCCCGCGTCTGCCTTATCCGATGCAGCTTGGCTCTGGCACGTTCGACCTCAAGCCCTCCATCACGGCCCGCGAGCGTGTTGGCCATTGGAGCTTTGGCGCGCAGGCCTCAGGGGTTATCCGCCTCGACGAAAATGACGAAGGCTACACGTTTGGCGATGTCGCCGAAGCAACCGGCTGGATCGCGTTTGAGCCGCAACCATGGATTTCGTTCTCTGGCCGACTGAAGGCGCGGACCGTCGGGCAGATCGAGGGCGACGATGCGATGGTCCGCGCGCCCGTCCAGACAGCCGATCCCGACAATCACGGGGGTGAAACCGTTGAGGCGCTTTTTGGCGTAAACCTTGCTGGCTCAACCGGGTGGCAGAAAGGCCATCGCATTGCCGCGGAGATTGGTCTGCCGCTCTATCGGGATCTTAACGGCCCTCAGATGGAGACAGACCTGACCTTCACGCTTGGTTGGCAGAAAGCCTTCTAACGCTGGCAGGTGCGACAATAGAATGTTGAGCGGCCCGACTGGACGATACGTCTGATCGGGCCGTTACATGTCGGGCAGGGCTCACCCTCCCGGCCGTAGACCTTGAACCGATGCTGGAAGTAGCCAAGCGCGCCATTGGTGGAGGCAAAATCCCGCAAGGTTGATCCACCAGCCTCAATCGCTTCGGTAATCGTTTCGTTGATCGCCGGCGCGAGCCGGCTTGCCCGCACCCCGGCGACACTGTTGGCTTTCCGTTTCGGAGAGATCCCCGACCGGAACAGCGCTTCGCAGACGTAAATATTCCCCAGGCCCGCCACGACCCGCTGATCCAGCAGCGCGGCCTTGATAGGCGTTGCCTTGCCCCTGAGGGCGTCATCGAGATGTGCCGCGGAGAACGTATTGGACAACGGCTCCGGCCCCATACCGGCAAATGACCGATAGGTGTCGAGTTGATCCGTTGGCCAAAGGTCCATGAAGCCGAAACGGCGGGGATCATTGTAAGTCACCGTTGCGCCGCCTTCCATTTCGAAGACGACATGGTCGTGGGCGGGGTTTGCGCCTGTGTCATGCGCATAAGCGCCCGGCTCATGACCATCCACGGTAAAGCGCCCGGACATGCCAAGGTGCATGATCAGCGTGTCGCCTGTGTCGAGATCTGCAGCGAGAAACTTTGCGCGACGTCCAAGGCGTGAGATCGTCGCTCCGGTGAGGCGATTAGCGAAATCTTCAGGCAGCGGAAAGCGCAAATCCGGGCGATTTGCTCGTGCGGTTTTGATGCGTCGACCCTCCATGGCGGGGGACAAACCGCGGCGAACCGTCTCGACTTCAGGTAATTCAGGCATTGTTATCGCATATAGGCATCTGTATGGCCCGCAAACATGGTCGCGCGCATGACTGATACATCTGACGAGAAAACAGTCTCATTCGGCTTTGAGGACGTGACGCCTGACGAGAAGGTCAGCCGTGTCAAAGGCGTGTTCCGTTCGGTGGCGAGCCGCTATGACGTAATGAACGATCTGATGTCGGCGGGCGTCCACCGCCTCTGGAAGCATGACACGATCGCAAGGATCAATCCGCAGCCCGGTGAGCATCTGATCGATGTGGCAGGCGGCACTGGCGATTTGGCCAAGGCGTTCCTCGACCGCGCAGACCGGGCCGGAAAGAGGCAGGGGCGGACGTCTCCCGCAACAGCGGTCGTCTGCGATATCAATGATGCGATGCTCGACGCCGGTAAGGCACGCAAGGATATGAACCCGTATTCGGATCGGCTGGACTGGGTCTGCGGGGACGCGCAGGCGTTGCCATTCGAAGACCGCACGGCTGACGCGCTCACCATCGCATTCGGCATCAGAAACGTCGCTGACCGTGCGGCGGCCCTGTCCGAGTTCCGGCGTGTCCTGAAACCGGGTGGGCGGCTTGCCATTCTTGAATTCTCGCACATGACCGCGCCAATCCTGCAGGACGCCTACGACACTTACAGCTTCAATGTGATCCCTCCCTTGGGCGCGATGGTCGCCGGCGACCGCGAAAGTTATCAATATCTCGTCGAGTCGATCCGCCGCTTTCCGAAGCAGGACGATTTCCTCGGCGAAGTTGAAGCGGCTGGTTTCTCTCGGGCATCGATCACCAATTTCTCCGGGGGGATTGCCGCGCTCCACTATGGGTGGGCCGTCTGACATGATGGCGGCTATCGCGGATTACTGGCGCCTGATGCGCGCGGGGGCCTCGCTGGCGCGCCACGATGTGGTGCTGCCGGGCGAGTATCAGCGGCGACTACCGCTGCCGGCGCGTATCGCCGGGAGAACCCTGAGGCTCATCACTGGCGGTGCGCGCGGGCGACCGGGCGTGCGGTTGGCGCGGGCGCTTGAGAAGCTTGGGCCGGCCTACATCAAGATGGGGCAGTTCCTCGCAACGCGCCCGGATGTGTTCGGGGTCGAAACAACAACGGATCTTTCAAGGCTCAAGGACAATCTGCCAGCCTTCCCAGTGGCGAAAGCTCGTAAGGCGTTGGCTGAAGAGTTTGGTCCGGAAGAGGCAAAAGCCTTGTTCCCGGAACTTGGCGATCCGGTCGCTGCTGCTTCGCTCGCTCAGGTTCACCGTATGGAGGCCGAAGACGGCGCGAAAGCGGTGAAGATCCTCCGCCCCGGCATTGAGGAGCGTCTCCAGAAGGAACTCCGCGCGATGGGGCGTGCCGCTCGCAATATCGAGCGCGTGTCCGCGGATAGCCGTCGCCTGCGCCCGGTAGCCTTCACGCGGACGGTTGCGGAAAGCATGGACAAGGAACTGGACCTACGCCTTGAAGCGGGTGGGGCTGGTGAGATGAAAGAGATCTCTGACGCTGACGGTTTCTACCAGATCCCGAACGTGGACTGGCAGCGCACTGGCAAGCGCGTGCTGACGACAGACTGGGTGGCGGGCCTGCCGCTGACCCATCCCGATGCCCTTGAAGGCACTCACATAGACCGGGCCTACCTCGCCAATTGCGTGACGCGCGGCTTCCTCTCCCACGCCATCAAGCACGGTGTTTTTCATGCGGACATGCATGAAGGCAACATGATCATCACGCCTGAGGGCAAGTTGGCGCTGATCGATTTCGGCATCATTGGCCGTGTCGGCGTGATGGAGCGACGGTTTCTCGCAGAAATCTTGTGGGGCTTTATCCAGCGCGACTATCAGCGCATCGCAGAAGTTCACTTCGAGGCCGGGTATGTTCCGGCCGATAAATCGGTTGGGGATTTCGCGCAGGCGCTGCGCTCTGTGGGTGAACCGATCCACGGCAAGAATGCCGAAGACGTCTCTATGGCGCGGCTTCTGCTGCAACTGCTCGATTTCACCCACACATTCGGCATGGAGATGCGCCCCGAGCTCATTCTGCTTCAGAAGACCATGGTGCAGGTCGAGGGCGTCGCGAGGGTGATCGATCCTGGTCACGATATCTGGACAGCGGCTGAACCCATCGTTGGCGAGTGGGTGCGGACCCAGTTTGGTCCTGCCGGGGCAGCGAAGCTGGTAACGGAAACAGTCCGCGATGTCTCTGACAGGCTGAAGCGCCTGCCAGCCGTCATGGACAAGCTGGAAGCATCGCTCGACGCACCGAAAGAGCCTGTGAACCTGCGCCGGGAGCGCTTCGCGCCCTGGTGGGGATGGTTCCTCTTTCTTGGCTTTCTCGCCCTGGTCGGCTGGCTAGCTGGCGTGTCGGTGCTGGGGATCCTGCAGCAGGAGTGACGCGACAGGCGAGTGCCGCTCGCCGCTGACGAGAAGCCATTCGCCCGCTGGCGGAATCACGTGTTTACTCTTGGTCAACCATGCGAGAATCGCAGGAGGTCGACCATGATCCGGTTTCTTGGTGCAGTCGGTGCTGCGCTCATTGCCATGACGCCGCTGGCGTTCGCTCAAAGCTGCGATACCAATGAACTGCTGGGTGGGAGAGGTGGAGCCTGCCTGATCTCCGTCAAGCAGACGACAACGGGTAGTATTCGAACGATCCGGCCGGCTGGCGCTGTCGAAACGACCCGTCCAGTCGTCTACAGCGGGGTCTCAGGTGCGCCTGTGACGTCCGTGCAGAAAGCAGCTGGCGTCGCGGTTGTACGCGGATCTAGCCAACCTGCGCCGGTCCCCGTTGCGGTTGTTGCCGAAGCGCCCCCGACATGCCGGTTCAAGGTCCGCAGGCTCACAAACCGACGCGACGGGGAACCTCGCTTTGATGTTTGTGTGGATGATCTGGCCGCACTCGACAGCCGCGAAGGTGTCGAAGCGCTCTACAATCGCCTGTCACAAACAGCGGCCACGGCCTGTCCTGCGGATGGTCGGCGCTTCACCCAGCGGCTGCGTCGGCTATGCGCCCTGAGTGTCTTGGAAGAGACCATTGAGGCCTCCGGGATTGAACAATTGGCGCTGTATCACGCCCGTTTGCGATCGCGCGATTTCGCGGAACGGGTCGCAATTGTGGGTCCGGAGCCCCGATAATCGGTCGAATTCACTAAGATTTGCGCCGAAAAACATCCATTTCTTCAGGTTTTCGTCCTACATAGGCAGGCGAAATGACGGACAAACGCATCCTGTTGATCATTGGCGGCGGTATCGCAGCCTATAAGAGCCTGGAGCTTATCCGGGACCTCGGCCGGCGCGGTATTGCAAGCCGTTGCATAGTTACGCGCGGCGGACAGGAGTTCGTCACACCGCTGTCTGTCGCAGCGCTCTCAGGCGACAAAGCCTACACCGATCTCTTTGATCTCGATGAAGAGGCTGAGATGGGGCATATTCAGCTGTCGCGTTCGGCTGATCTTGTTGTGGTTTGTCCGGCTACCGCGGACCTGATCGGTAAGGCGGCTGGCGGTCTTGCGAATGATCTTGCAACGACGGCGCTGCTCGCGACGGACAAACCCGTCCTTATGGTTCCGGCCATGAATGTCCGTATGTGGATGCACGCCGCTGTACAGCGCAATGTCGCGCAACTCCGCGCGGACGGCGTGAATGTGATGGAGCCCGATGAGGGCGCAATGGCGTGTGGGGAGTTCGGGCCGGGTCGTTTGCCCGATGTGCCGGCTATCGTCGCTGAGATCGAACGCCAGCTTGAGGGCGTTTCCGAGAGGTCGCTCGACGGCGTGCATGCGCTCGTGACAGCCGGACCGACGCGGGAGCCTCTGGATCCTGTGCGCTATCTTTCAAATCATTCTTCCGGGCGGCAGGGATATGCCATCGCGAAGGCTCTGGCTGATCAGGGCGCGAGGGTCACGCTTGTCTCCGGACCGGTCTCCTTGCCGGCCCCGCATGGTGTCGACCTGGTCAAAGTCGAAACCGCGCGAAGCATGCTCAAGGCATGTGAAGCGGCGCTGCCAGCGGACGTGTTTATCTCCGTTGCAGCCGTCGCGGACTGGCGACCCGCGAAAGCTTCCGAGAAGAAACTAAAGCTGAAGGGTGGCGCAACGGTTCCCGCGCTCGAACTGGTCGAAAACCCGGACATTCTGGCGACGATTTCGAAGAAGCGGAAGAAGCGCCCAGAACTCGTGATCGGATTTGCCGCAGAGACGAATGACGTTGAGAGTCATGCTGTCGCAAAGCTCAACAAGAAGAACTGCGACTGGATTGTCGCAAACGACGTGTCTGGCGATGTCATGGGCGGTGCCGAGAACGAGATTGCGCTCATTTCGCGGGATGGCGTGGAACGCTGGCCCCGCATGGACAAGACGGCAGTCGCGTCGCGGCTGGCTGAACGCATTGCTGATGCGCTTGGCGACCCGACACTGGAGCTGGCAGCTGAATAAAGCTCGCTCCTGCGTAATCGACGAACGCTATTGACCCGACTCGCATCCTTTGGGAGCGGGGAGCATGACAAATCCTGTAACCGTCTCCGTTTGCCCGTTGCCTCATTTCGAAGGCCTCGACCTGCCTGTCTATGAAACCGTGGGGTCCGCTGGGATGGATGTCCGAGCGGCTGTACCTGAGGGCGAGCCCGTGACAATCGCGCCCGGCCGTCGGGCGATGGTTCCAACCGGGCTGTCTGTCGCCATTCCAGACGGCTACGAGCTACAAATGCGACCGCGATCGGGCCTTGCAGCCAAGCATGGCATAACCTGCCTTAACTCGCCTGGTACGATCGACAGCGACTATCGCGGCGAATTGAAAGTCATCCTTATCAATCATGACGTCCTGCCATTCGTCGTGAACCGGGGCGAGCGTATCGGCCAGATGGTCCTTGCGCCCGTGACACGTCTGGAGTGGGTTATTGTGGACGAGTTGCCTGAGACTGATCGTGGCACGGGCGGCTTCGGGTCTACGGGACGTTAGGTCGGCTTTTTTCTTGAACGGTCACCTCTCGATCCCTACATATTGAATATCGATAATAACTGTCGATAGGCTTGAGAGGGAGACTGAAGAGGGATGGACGACGTTTTTATTATGGTGGTGTTGATCGTGCTCATTTCAGTGGGTGCGGGTGTCATCAA
The DNA here is from genome assembly GCA_039818545.1 of Pseudomonadota bacterium. GTDB lineage: Bacteria > Pseudomonadota > Alphaproteobacteria > Caulobacterales > Hyphomonadaceae > JANQQC01. The sequence continues at coordinate 127 of JBCBTR010000101.1, read as the reverse complement.
TAACTACATGAAACTTCGAACCAAGCAGGCCAAAAACAGCGGTTCAGAAGCTGAGTTTCACAAGATGAAGGCGGACATTGATCGCCTGACTGAGCGCGTGCGCGTGCTTGAGAAGATTGCCACGGAT
>JBCBTR010000100.1:0-7575 GCA_039818545.1 Pseudomonadota bacterium | reverse complement strand
TCCCGTTCTGCCAGCAGGGCTGCCCGCTACAGAACAATATCCCGGACTGGCTGAAGCTCGCGGCTGAAGATCGCCTGGAAGAGGCTTACCGGGTCTCATCCGCGACCAATAACATGCCCGAAGTGTGCGGACGGATCTGCCCGCAGGATCGTCTCTGCGAAGGCATCTGCACCATCGAGCAATCCGGGCATGGCACGGTGACGATCGGTTCCATCGAACGCCACATCACGGACACCGCCTGGAAAGAGGGCTGGATCAAACCGATCAAGCCGCCGCGCGAGCGCACCCAGTCTGCCGCGATCATCGGGGCCGGTCCGGCTGGTCTGGCAACCGCAGAGCAGCTGCGCCGCAAAGGCTATCAGGTTACCGTCTATGATCGCTACGACCGGGGCGGCGGACTGCTCGTCTATGGCATTCCGGGATTCAAACTGGAGAAAGACATTGTTGAGCGCCGGATCAGGTATCTGGAAGACTCCGGCATCACCTTCCATTTCAACGCCGATATTGGTGCCGGCATACCGCTCGATCAGTTGCGCGACGAGCATGACACCGTCCTCATCGCGACCGGGGTCTACAAGGCGCGTGACCTGAAGGCTCCCGGCGTGGGCCATGAATCGGTTATCCCCGCGCTCGACTATCTCACCGCGTCTAACAAGCTTGGCTTCGGGGATGCCGTCCCAGAGTTCGAGGAGGGCGGACTGAACGCCGATGGCAAGCGGGTCGTCGTGATCGGCGGCGGGGACACCGCCATGGATTGCGTGCGCACCGCCATTCGTCAGGGGGCGAAATCCGTCACCTGCCTCTACCGGCGCGACCGCGCCAACATGCCGGGCTCCCAGCGCGAGGTGGCCAATGCCGAAGAGGAGGGGGTCAAGTTCGAATGGCTCGCTGCCCCTGAAGCCATCCTCGATACCAAGGCCGGCAAGCTGAAAGCGGTTCGGGCCGCGCGCATGAAGCTCGGCCTGCCCGATGCGTCCGGCCGTCAGGCTCCTGAGAAAACAGACGACACTTTCGACGTGAAGGCCGATCTCGTGATCAAGGCGCTCGGCTTCGATCCAGAGGATCTGCCAGCGCTGTTCGATGAACCGGCGCTGACGGTCAATCGCTGGGGCGCGGTCCGGATCGATTTCGCGACCATGCAGACCAGCCTCAAGGGCGTCTTCGCCGCTGGCGATATCGTGCGCGGGGCCTCGCTCGTTGTCTGGGCGATCAAAGATGGCCGCGATGCGGCCGAGGCCATGCATGCGCACATGAAAGCGCAGGCCGCGCTCCAGAAGCAGGCGGCGGAGTAATGAGGGCCGGTCGGCTCTGCCGAATTTTCGATCCAGTAGATCGAAAATAGGATCGAATTGCCCCGGCAGGGGCCTTGGAAAGGAGACTGCGCATGACGACCACGCACGAAGGACATTGCCTTTGCGGCGCAGTTCAACTGCAAGGCCGCGGCACGCCGAAAATCTCAGTTTGTCACTGCGGCGTCTGTCGCCGGTGGAGCGGCGGGATCGGTGTCGGCGTCATGTTCGAAGGCGGACTGGAAATTCTGAAGGCGGACGGGCTCACCTGGTATGAAAGCTCCGAATGGGCCGAGCGCGGATTCTGCAAGGTCTGCGGCGCGAGCCTTCTCTACCGCATGAAGAGCGATCCGGAGACTTACTATCCGCAGGCGGGCACCTTCGATCTCCCCGAAGGACAGGAGATTCAGGAGCACATCTTCGTCGATGCCCAGCCCGACTACTACGATTTCAAGGATGACGCGCCCCGCCTCACCGAGGCGGAAACGCTCGCAAAGTATCAAGACGGCGAAAGCTAGAAGACATGACAGATTTCACGGAAACCTATCTGGCCAATCGCCAGAAGCTGATCGACGCCAACGCCTACGACCCGGCGCATGAACACTCCGCCTGCGGTGTGGGCCTTGTCGCGGCCGTTGACGGAAAGCCCCGGCGCGAGATCGTCGAGATGGGCATCAAGGCGCTCAAAAACGTCTGGCATCGCGGAGCCGTGGATGCCGATGGCAAGACCGGCGACGGCGCAGGCATTCGCGTCGACGTCCCGCAGGACTTCTTCCGTGAACAGATCACCCGTACCGGCCATAAGCCGACAGACGATGCCATCTGCGTCGGCCAGATCTTCCTGCCACGTACCGATCTCGGCCAGCAGGAGGCCGCCCGTGCCATCGTCGAGACCGAAATCCTGCATTTCGGCTTCTACATCTATGGCTGGCGCCAGCCACCGGTAGATGTGTCCGTTATCGGGCAGAAAGCTGCCGATACGCGCCCTGAAATCGAACAGATCATGTTCCGCGACGCTCAGGGCCGGGACCCGATCGCGCTGGAGCGGATGCTCTATATATGCCGCAGGCGGATCGAACGCCGGGCACGAGAAGCGGGCATTCCAAGCTTCTATATCTGCTCGCTCAGTCAGTCTTCGCTGATCTATAAGGGCATGTTCCTCGCCGAGGATATCGACAGCTTCTACCTCGATCTTCAGGACGAACGCTTCGTCTCATCCGTCGCGATCTATCACCAGCGCTATTCCACGAACACATTCCCGGAATGGCGGCTTGCGCAGCCCTTCCGCATGATTGCCCACAATGGCGAAATCAATACGCTCAATGGCAACGTCAACTGGATGAAGGCCCATGAGATCAAGATGGTCTCCGGCGCATTCGGTGAGCATCAGGACGATATCAAGCCAGTGGTGCCGGGCGGGTCGTCGGACTCCGCTGCGCTGGATGCCGTTTTTGAGCTGATGATCCGCGCTGGACGCGAAGCGCCCATGGCGAAAGCGCTGATGGTGCCGGAAGCCTGGTCGAAACGCGCCTCCATCATGCCGGACAAGCACGCCGCGCTCTATGCGTACTGCAATGCCGTGATGGAGCCATGGGATGGCCCGGCTGCGATCTGCGGGTTCGATGGGCGTTGGGCGATTGCAGGGCTCGACCGGAACGGCTTGCGTCCGCTTCGCTATGCGATGACAACGGACGGTATCCTCGCGGTCGGGTCGGAAGCCGGCATGTGCCCGCTGAACGATCATGAGATCACCCGCAAGGGCCATGTGAAGGCGGGCGGTCTGATCGCGCTCGATCTGCAGAACGGCAAGTTCTACGAGCACGAAGAGATCATCGATCGTCTGGCCGGCGAACAGCCTTATGAGAAGTGGCTGAAAAACGTGAAAGAGCTGGAGCCCGAAATCGGCCCCGGCCCGGAGCCGCGCCTCTTCGATACCGAAGAACTACTGCGCCGCCAGACAGCCGCAGGATACTCCACCGAAATCCTCGAACTCATTCTTGCGCCGATGGCCGAGGGCGCGAAGGAAGCGATTGGCTCGATGGGAGACGATACCGCGCCGGCTGTGCTGGCCGGGTCGTATCGCCCGCTGTCCCATTTCTTCCGGCAGAATTTCAGTCAGGTGACAAACCCGCCTGTCGACCCGTTGCGCGAAGACCGCGTGATGAGCCTGAAGACGCGCTTCAAGAACCTTGGAAACATTCTGACGACGGATGAAACCCAGTCAAACGTGTTCGTATTGGAGAGTCCTGTTCTGTCGACGGGCATGTATGAGCGCCTCATGGGCGCGCTCGGCGAAGGCTTGACGCAAATCGACTGTACGTTCGAAGCCGATGGCGCAGCCGGCAATGGCCATGCCCTGAAGGCGGCTCTGAAACGCCTGCAGGGCGAGGCTGAAGATGCGGTGCGTGCGGGTCGCGAACATATCGTCCTGACCGACGAGCATCAGGGGCCGGACAGGGTTGCGATCCCGATGATCCTCGCCACCGGCGCGGTTCACTCTCATCTGGTGAAGCAGGGCCTGCGAACCTTCTGTTCCCTGACGGTTCGCTCGGCTGAGTGCGTTGATACCCATTACTATGCTGTGCTGGTCGGCGTTGGAGCCACTTGTGTGAACGCCTATCTCGCGCAGGATGCCATCGCGGACCGCCATGCGCGGGGCCTGTTCGGCGATATCGATCTCGGACCCTGCGTGTCCAACTACAACACCGCCATCGAAGCCGGCCTCCTGAAAATCCTCTCCAAGATGGGTATCTCGGTGATCTCGTCCTACCGGGGCGGATATAATTTCGAGGCGCTGGGCCTCTCTCGGGCGCTCGTTGCGGACTATTTCCCCGGCATGACCAGCCGCATCTCCGGCATTGGTCTGGCGGGCCTTGAGAGCCTTGCCCTGCAACAACATGACAAGGCCTTCGACGAAGATGTGGTCTCCCTGCCGATTGGCGGGTTCTATCGCCTGCGGGCCGGGGCCGAGCGTCACGCCCTTGATGGCAACCTCATCCACATGCTGCAGGCAGCCTGCGACCGGGGTGATTTCGCGCTCTATGAAAAGTATGCCGAAGCGGTGAATTCGCGTGATCCGATACAGCTTCGCGATCTGCTCGATTTCAAGGCCGCTGACCATTCCGTTCCGCTGGACGAGGTCCAGTCCATCAACGAAATCCGCAAGCGCTTCGTCACGCCCGGCATGTCGCTCGGGGCGCTCAGCCCTGAAGCCCACGGCACGTTGAACGTCGCCATGAACCGGATCGGCGCAAAGTCGGTCTCAGGGGAGGGCGGCGAAGACCGCGCCCGTTACACGCCGCTGCCCAATGGCGACAATATGAACTCCGCCGTGAAGCAGATCGCGTCGGGGCGCTTCGGCGTCACGGCGGAATACCTGAACCAGTGCCGCGAGATCGAGATCAAGGTGGCGCAAGGGGCCAAGCCCGGCGAGGGCGGACAGTTGCCCGGGTTCAAGGTCACGGAACTCATCGCCAAGCTGCGCCACGCAACGCCGGGCGTCACGCTCATCTCGCCGCCGCCGCATCACGATATCTACTCCATCGAAGATCTCGCCCAGCTCATCTATGATCTGAAGCAGATCAACCCCGATGCGCGCGTCTGCGTGAAGCTCGTCGCCAAGTCCGGCGTTGGCACGGTGGCGGCCGGGGTCGCCAAGGCCAAGGCCGATATCATCCTCATCGCGGCTGGCGTTGGCGGCACGGGGGCCTCCCCGCAAACCAGCATCAAATATGCCGGCCTGCCCTGGGAAATGGGGCTGGCTGAAGCCCATCAGGTGCTCAGCCTGAACAATCTCCGGGACAAGGTCACGCTACGCACCGATGGCGGCCTGCGCACGGGCCGGGACATTGTCATCGCCGCCATGCTCGGCGCGGAAGAGTATGGCATCGGCACAGCCTCCCTTGTGGCCATGGGCTGCATCATGGTGCGCCAGTGCCACTCCAATACATGCCCGGTCGGCGTCTGCGTGCAGGATGAGGAATTGCGCAAGAAGTTCACGGGGTCGCCTGAGAAGGTCGTGAACCTTATGTCCTTCATCGCAGAAGACGTGCGGCGCATCCTTGCCTCGCTCGGTCTGCGCTCGCTGGATCAGGCGATTGGCCGGACGGATCTCCTCGCGCAGGTGTCTCGCGGGGCGGCGCATCTCGATGATCTCGATCTCAACCCGTTGCTCGTTCAGGTCGATACGGCTGCATCGGTCACCTACACGCCGGATGTGCGGGTCGAAGTGCCGGACACGCTGGACGCACAGATCCTGCGTGATGCCGAACCGTTCTTCACGCGCGGCGAGAAGATGCAGCTCCAGTATGACGTCCGAAATGTCCAGCGTGCCATCGGCACGCGCTCATCCAGCGCCATTGTGCGCAAGTTCGGAGAACGCGCCTTGCCGGAAGGCCGGTTGCATGTGCGCCTGTCTGGCTCTGCAGGCCAGTCGCTCGGGGCGTTCGCCGTGCAGGGGCTGACCCTCGAAGTCACCGGGGACTCCAACGATTATGTCGGCAAGGGCCTGTCCGGTGCGACCATCATCCTGAAGCCTGATCCGCGCGACCGGTTCGAGGCGTCCGCCAACACCATCATCGGCAACACCTGTCTCTATGGAGCGACAGCGGGCCGTCTCTATGCGGCGGGGCAGGCCGGGGTGCGCTTTGCGGTGCGAAACTCCGGCGCGGAAGCGGTGATCGAAGGCTGCGGTGCCAATGGCTGCGAGTATATGACTGGCGGCCGCGTCGCGATCCTCGGGGCTGTTGGGGATAATTTCGGGGCTGGCATGACCGGCGGGCTCGCTTTCGTCTGGGACCCGGACGGCAAATTTGAGAGCGTCGCCAATCCGGACGCGATTTCCTGGCGGCCGCTGGGTGAGATGCCGGAGGTCCACATCGAGCGCTTCCGCCTGATGCTGACCCTCCACGCCGAGCGCACGGGCAGCCGCAGGGCAGAAATCCTGCTGGAGGACTGGGACCAGACACTGGTGGAAACGCTTGCCATCGTGCCTGATGAAGTTGCTGAACAGTTGATGGCCGAGACCAGCAAGGGCAAGGCCGCCTGAGCGCAGCCTTGCCCTAGTTCTCCAGCGACACTGTCAGTGCCTGCGCGCCGTCCTTGAAGGTCAGTGAGCGGAACACTTTCCCGTGCTCCACGGTCACAAGATTGGTCTGCTCAGGCCAGACATCGCGCAAGGCATCCTGTCGGATCGTCAGGCTTGGTTTGCCGTCCGGAAGCGTGGCTTCCTGATAGACCCAGAGATATCCGGCTTCGATTTCCGTTCCCAGAAGCGTCAGTGCAATCGGCCTGTCATCGCCGTCGCGCAGGCTGAAGCCACCCACCACATAGGCCGCAAAATCCTGCCGGGCCTTGGCTGATCCGATCAGGTCAGGCCGCACATCGCTCATTTGCGCGGCGGCGTTCTCTGCATCGTGCAGGGCAAAGCGGTGGGCGATTTCCAGTTGATCCGTCCGGTCATTGAACAGGATCTGAGTCACCGCCACTTTTTGCGGGTGGGCCAGCGCCGGCCCACCAATGGCGGCGATGCCGATCAACAGGGTGAGGAAAAGCCGGATCAATCCTCACCGCCATCCGGGTCTTCGCTCGGCTTGTCGACATCGGCCGGGGCAGGCGGCTCCTCGGGCAGGGGCTCGCCAGTGACGGGATCGACCAGCGGGGCTTTTGAATCCTGCATGATGTCACGGCCCGGCAGGTTGGTTGGGTCTGGCGGGGCCTTGAAGGCTTCCACCCGCGATGGGATCAGACGCCGGGGATAGTAATTGTTCTCAATGTCGGCATCCGCCGTCTCCCAATTGGGATCGACCACGACCTGCGTGATTTCCACGCCGCGATCGAACATCAGCAGCTTGCGCACCGCATGCGGGTTCCGCCGCCAGATTTCGGCTGGAATGTACATCCGCTCCGTTGCGCCCGTGCTCAGCGTCACATCCAGAATGATCGGCATCACCAGCCCGCCAACATTTGAGAATTCGAGAACATAGTACTCCCTGTCCTCTTCCACGGCCCGGTCGAGCGCGGTGAGTTCCCAGGGCTCGAGCGTTGCCCGGAACTGGGCTGAGAGATTCCGTTCCACATTGGTGACGGTGTAGATGTCGTTCTGGTCGTAGAAATCGGTGATGTCCGGGTTCCGCTCGACCCATGGCGTCTGGCCGCCCTCGCGGTTGAGTTCAACGCCCACTTTTGCGGGCTTGTCCGCGGCTTCGTCGCGGGTGCGGGCATAGTCGATGTCAGGGTCGCGCGTATCGAGCCGCATACGGTAGATCCGGTCCAGCGAGATATCGAC
>JBCBTR010000099.1:0-7589 GCA_039818545.1 Pseudomonadota bacterium | reverse complement strand
GTTTGCCCAGATGTGATCAAGACGCCGGCCCTTGTTCGAGGCGGCCCAGTCCTTCGCCCGATAGCTCCACCACGTATAAAGGCGCTGATCGTCGCCATGTTTTTCGCGTGCAATATCCGCAAAACCACCGCGCTGGCGTGCTGTCTCAAGCGCTTCGGTCTCGACCGGCGTGTGTGAGACGATCTTGAGCAGTTGTTTGTGCGACCAGACATCCTGCTCATGGGGCGCGACGTTCAGATCCCCGACCAGAATAAGCGGTCGTTTTCTGTTTTTCAGGCTGGCATAGGCCTCACCCATACTGGCAAGGAAATCGAGCTTGTGATCGAACTTCGGATTCTCGGCCGGGTCGGGAACGTCACCGCCCGCCGGCAGGTAGATATTGTGAACCTCAACGCCCTGCACCCGCCCCGCAGCAACGCGGGCATGACCTTCCCGGCAAAGCTCGGGGGCCGCGACAGGCTCAATCGGATAGCGCGAGGCGATGGCAACGCCATGATGACCGCCGCCCTGCCCCTTAAGCAGCAGATGAGGAAGCCCGGCCTCCTCGAAAGCCTTGATGGGAAACTCACCATCCTTGCACTTGGTTTCCTGAAGGCAGACCACATCGGGCGCTTCTTCAGCGACAAAAGCCTGAACGTTCGGGGCGCGAAGGCGGACCGAATTGATGTTCCAACTGACAATATTGAGAGAAGACATACCTGCCGAGTAGCTGGCTTAGGCCGGCCCCGTCAACGCGCCCGAGCGCGGGGGGACTTGCTCGGGCGCGCGAGACGCGAACGTCTGTCACCGGGAGGGGAAGGATCCGGCGATCGAAGGGATATATTTCCACAGCGGGAGTGCGTACCGCAAAGGCTCCCCTTCGACAGTTGTAAAATTGGCACGGTCACCGATTATTTCAAGTAAATTTCGCGTTAAGTGCTTGCATGACGCACCTACGCATCGGTCAGCGGCGGCGATCATCCTCATCTTCGGGGTCTTCGATCCGGAACAGGCGTGGATCAAGCCGTGTGCCCGTCTCCACATCCGACAGCTGAACCGAGGTCACCCCGCCGGCATCATCCACCGTGCGCCAGGCAACAAGTTCATAGTTTGCCTCGTCCAGAATCAGCGTCAGCTCGCCTTCGGCCTCACCTGACCGGTCCCGCATCGACACAGCGACAAAGCCGTCGGCGCGGCGGATGTCGGTCACATCGGCCTCGGCATCGAAGTCCAGTGTGTCGTCGAGCACGAGGCCGAGGGGGGTCGAGGCGAGCGGAACCCGGTCGACGGTTTCGAGATCACGGTCTTCAATGGCAACGGTTGCGCCGTCCGAAATGATCAGGAGCGGGGTCGGGTCATCATATTCGAACCGCATGCGCCCGGGCCGGCGCAGGGCAAAATCACCAGTCGTCATCGTAAAATCAGGCGCGACCTGCGTGAAGCGGCCCCTTGCCGTCTGCGTATTGGCGAGCGATGCCGCCGCCTGCTCAAGAATCTCAGCGCGGTCCGCGTCCGAGAGGGCACCCGGCTCCGTCACCGGCGCAGGTGCCGCCGGGGCGACGTCATCGGGCGCAGCAATTTCGACGCGCGGGGCATCAGGGCCCTGCTCCGGAACCACGGCTACAGGGGCGACAGCCTCGATTTCAGCAGCATCAAGCGGTTCGTCCTGCAGCAGGTACATCTGCGGCGGCGAGGTAAACAGGATCATCGTGGCGAGGGCTGACAGTGTGGACAGCATGGGGACGCCTCCTTTTCTTCCAGCATGATGTAAGCGATCCCCCTGCGCGATGTCAGGGCGAAATCGAGGCTAATACGCCGTTTTTCGTTGGGTTTTGTTCAGGTGCGACCGCTGATCAGGCGTCCAGTTCGATATCCCAGTAGAGATAATCCATCCAGGTCTCATGCAGGTGGTTGGGCGGGAACTTCCGGCCAATCTCCTGTAATTGGTAATTGGTGGGCCGGACCGGTTTGCGGTTCGGGAACATGCGCACCTCTTTCGGCAGGCGTCCGCCTTTTCGCAAATTGCAGGGCGAACAGGCCGCAGCGATGTTCGTCCAGCTGGTCCGTCCGCCTTTGGAACGCGGGATGACATGATCGAAGGTCAGGTCGTTCGGGGAGCCGCAATAGACGCACTGGAAGCCATCCCGCAGGAAGACATTAAAGCGCGTAAAGGCCGGTGGGCGGTCCTGCCGAATGAATTCCCGCAGCGCGATCACGCTCGGAAGCTTCATTTCGAAGCTCGGGCTCCGAACGCAGTAGTCATACTCGGCAATCACATCGACGCGGCCAAGGAAGACCGCCTTTACGACGTCCTGCCAGCACCAGAGCGACAGCGGATAGTACGAGAGCGGCCGAAAATCCGCATTCAAAACAAGGGCTGGACGGCCATTTGGCGGCGTGGTCGTCACTTCAGCCATGACTCAGGGCCTCCCGATGCGGGGAGGTGAGACAGACCGTAGATCTATGCCGGTAAACCCAAGTGAGAGCGGCGCTCCTTCTGCTGCACGCGCAGCCATATACGATTCTAAGGCACAAGATTATGACAGTTGGCGCTCAAGGCGAAGCATTATTCTGCTCGACCCTGCGATCATTGAGCCACCCCCACAGGAGATGCGCAGCCACCCCGCGCCACGGCCGCCAGTCCTCTGCCCTGACCGTGAAGGCTTTCGCGTCCAGCCGCGTCTCGGCATCGGACAGCCTGCGATAGCTTTCCATCAGCCCGACATCGGCGGTCGGGAAGGCATCGGTTTCCCCGATCGCGTAGAGCCGGAAGAGGTCCGCCGTCCACGGGCCAATGCCTTTGACGGCGAGCAGTTCGGCGCGGGCCTCCTCTGGCGAAGCCGCGCAGACGCGGGCCAAATCGAGGTCTCCGTCGCGGATCGCAGTTGCGATGGACCTCAGATGGCGAATCTTCGGGCGGGAGAGGCCATGGGCGCGTAGCCGGTCCTCCTCGCTTTCCAACATCGCCTTTGGCGTAATCTCTCCGAAGTCAGCCACAACGCGTCCCCATATGGCGGCGGCGGCTTTGGTCGATATCTGCTGGTAGGCGATTGTGCGGGCAATGGTCTCATAAACGGCCGGCGCGTCTCGCCAGACAGGTAGGCCGTGTTCTTCATAGGCCCGCGCAATCGCCACGTCTGCTTGAGACAAGGCCTCGCATCCGGCCCTGAGGCGTTCGGGCGATGGAGATGCCATCAGTCGAGCGGAACAGGTGGAATGGCGATGCCGCCCGGCAGCTCCTGCCCCAGATAACGGATCTGCCCGTCCCTGACAGAGAGCGGCAGGAATCCGCCATCCTTTGAAACCTCTCCCAGGATCGAAACACCGTTGAGCAGCCCGGCAAGCTGTTCGTCATCCATGCTGGCGGCGAGCTCTGATCCGCTAATGGCTGCTTTCAGATCGTCGCTGTCATCAATGCGGACATCGACCCCGCCATCGACATAGCCGGTGCTGTCGAGCGAGAGGTCTGCCGTCGCACCGAATTTCAGGGGGCCCCAGTTCAGAAGCAATTGTGCGACATTGATCGAGCCGCCGCGATTGACCCAGTTCCGCAGATTTCCGCCGCTCGCAATTACAGGATACGCTTCGGGCACTTCGATCAGCAGACGGCTCGGCTGGAGCCCCTGCCCGAGAAAATCAACGTCCGCCGGCACGGCCGGAAGCGTCAACGCCTCCCATTGCAGAACAATCTGCAGCGCGTTCGGGTCATCCGCAGGCGGACGGGCATGGAACTCGAACCCGGAGGCTGTGAGCGCCTCACCGTCTTGGTTGACAATGCGAGCCTCATCAAGGGCAAGGGACAGTCGGCGAAGACCGTCCTCATTCCAGGACAGGCTTCCCGCCGATTTCGGCCCGAGCGCGGCTCGAAAGCGCACACCACCAAGATCGAGCGTGCTCTGGCCCGGCGACCGCGCAATCATGTGGTTCCAGTTCCAGGGCTGAATAACGAGTTGAAGCGTCTCGGCGGACCAGACGGTGCTGCGCCCATCGCCATATACCGGCTGATCGACATGGAGCGCGAACCGATATGGATAGCCCCGCAGATCGAGGCTTTGATACTCCACGGTAGCTCCAGCGGCGCGTTCGGCATCTATCCAGCTGCGGACACTCTTTTCGAGTTCGCCGCGCATGTAGAACCAGTAGACCGAGTAGCCCGCGAAGATCAGCGCAACGATAAAAAACGGCAGGAGCCAGCCAAGGCTGAGCCCGCCTTTTTTTGCGTTCGTCATGCGGCTGTCTCCAGATCGCTGCGTGTGCGCCCCTGAGCCGCAAGGCCTTCATCCAGCAATCGCGCCGAGGCCGTCTCGATTGCGGTTTCGAGCTCAACCATCATGGCCTTGCGGTCAAGGCCGGGCGGGATTGGCGGCAGGATCTCGTAAACGATATGCCCCGGGCGACGGATAATGCCCCGGCGCGGCCAGCACAGGCCGAAATTGTTCGCCGCTGGAACACAGGGCGCATCGAGTTGGCGGTAGAACGCCGTGACGCCGGCGGGTTTATAATCTGGGGCCGCACCCGGAGCGCGGCGGGTTCCTTCCGGGTAGATCACGATCTGACGACCCTGCGCGATGCGGGCTTTCGCTGCAGCGATCATCTTCTTCAACGTCCGCGCCGCCCCGCCACGGTCAATCGGCACCTGATCGGACTTTAGCGCGTACCAGCCGAGGATCGGATACCAGAGCAACTCGCGCTTCATGATGATGGCCGGGTCATCCATAACGAGGAACGGAATGAACACATCCCACATGCACTGATGCTTGGCCGCGACGAGCGCTGCGCCCTCAGGCAGGTTCTCAAGTCCGCGAATCTCTGTGTGGACGCCGCAAATCCAGCGCAGACCCCATTTCAACAGGCGCACATAAGTGCGGATCCCAAAACGGATGGCCGCGCGCGGCATCAGCAGCGATGGCAGCCAGATGATGCCCATCACGCCCATCAGGCCATACATCCAGATGACAAAAATCAGCGATCGGATGGCCGTCATGCCGCAGCGTCCTTGCCCTTCAGGGCGCGCATCACGGTGAACCGCGTCGCAAGCCGGGCGGCAAAGCCGGCAACAATCGGCGTCAGAACAAGGATCAGGATATCCATCAGATCGAGGCTGAGCTGCGGCAAGAGATTGGCGCGTCCACCCCGGCTCTGCGCGACAAAGATCATCGCAGCGGCCCCGCCAAGGGCGGCCAGCGCGCCAACGGCCCCGGCCCGCAAACCAAGCATCCAGAAGCGCCGTTCGAACAGCGCGGCAATGAACCGGTCCCGCGCGCCGGACAAATGGAGCAGTTCCACAATGTCTCGGCGGGCGAGCAGCGCGGCATGCGTGGCAAACGCGATAACCGCCAGGGCCGTCGCAATCAGCAGCGCCACCGCCGAGAGTGCCGCCAGTCGCAATACGCCAAGCGCGCGGCGGACATCCCCCGCCCAGTCGGCGTGTTCATCCACAACGGCCGAAAAGCCTTCCTCAGCCAGACGCCGGGCGATGTTGGCCGAGACATCGGGCGCGCCGGGCTGGTTCTCCACGGCGATCAGCAGGGGCAATGGCAGGCCGGCCGGGAACCCGGTTCGGCCAAAGGTCGGCACGAGCAATTCTTCGATCTCTTCTGGGGTCATGACGCGTGCGGAGACAACATCCGGGACCGCTTCGATAATGCGTTGTGCTTCGTCGCCTGCACGGCGGTCCACATCGCGCAGGCGAACCGTCATCTCCCCTTCCACTTCAGCCGTCCACCCTTCAGCTGCGCCATAGGTCGCCTTGGCCGTCAGCGCCGCGAGCGCGGCAAGAAAGCAGAGCGTGCAGACCACGAAGAACAGCGCGGATTCGCGCGCATCGTTCTCAGGCAGAAGCGAGCCTTCCTTCATGCACTCGCCCCGAACTCAACATCGCGCGCAAGCAGGCCATGGGAGAGCCGCAGAAGCGGGGCATCGAACTCGCGAATGAGCGACAGGTCGTGTGTCGCGATCAGGACGGTGGTGCCGAGGCGGCGGTTCAGCTCGATAAACAGCCGCATCAGCCGCGCGCCCATTTCCGGGTCGACATTGCCGGTGGGCTCATCCGCGATCAGCAGATCCGGCTTGGACACAAGCGCCCGCGCGATCGCGACCCGCTGCTGTTCACCGCCTGAAAGCGTTGGTGGTCTCGCATTCATGCGCGGCCCGAGACCAACCCAGCGCAGCAGGTCCTCGACATCTTCGCGATAATCGGCCGGTTTTCGTCCAAGGACACGCAGCGGCAGTGCGGCATTTTCATACGCGGTGAGATGATCGAGCAAGCGAAATTCCTGAAAAACCACACCCACGCGCCGGCGCAGCGCCGCAAGCTGATCCCGGCTTAAAAGCGAGGTCCGCTGCCCAAAAAGCACAATATCGCCCTGGGTCGGAGTCAGCGCGAGGTATAGTAGTTTCAACAGCGTCGTCTTGCCGGCCCCTGACGCGCCGGTCAGGAAGGTGAAAGAACCCGGTTTCAGAACGAGGTTGATGTCGCTAAGGACATCTTCAGGGCTATCATAACGCATAGTGACGGCTTCGAGGCGCACGGCCACGTCGTCAAAGGGGTCAAAGTCGAGATTGCTCATGTCCAGCTACGGTGACACCGCCTTGCGAAATCGACACATCTCGCGAATTGGGCGAAACTCCAAGTCATGATCCTCACCTGCCCCAGCTGCGAAACACAATATTTCGCCGATGATTCGACCATCGGGGACAGCGGACGCACCGTGAAATGTACGGCGTGCGACCATTCATGGTTCGTCCGCCCACCGGGTGTGAAGGCGGAAGATGAAGATGGCGTTGCCGCCATGGAAGGCGCGCATGAAAAGTATCGCAAGCAGGTGCGCGCCCGCCGTCGCCGTCAAAGCCGCGCCGCTGCCATTACGTCATGGGTGGTCACGGCGGTTCTGTTCTTCGGACTGGGTGCCGGCGCGGTGATCCTGCGCAATGAGGTCGTGAAGGTCTGGCCGCAATCGGCGAGCGCGTATCGTTTCGTCGGACTAGACGTGAACAGGTTCGGGCTCGAATTCTCATCCCGCGAGGCAACGCGCACCTTTGACGGAACAACGCCTGTTCTGACAGTGACAGGACGGGTTGAGAATGTCTCCCGCACGGCACAGCAGGCACCGAAAGTGCGGGTCAGCCTGCGCGATGAGTTTGATCGCGAGATCGGCTTTATTCTTGCCGACATCTCACCGCGCAAGATCGTCGCGGGCGATGGCGGCACTTTCGAAGCCCGTCTCGAGAACCCGCCAGTGGAGTCCTTCTCGTTGAAACTCTCCCTCATCCAGCTTGGTGGCGCGAGGACCGAGCCTGAAGATGCAGGCCGGGTCGATGCGGTGGATGCCGCTTTCGAAGCAGGAGAAACGCCTGCAGCGGATGCTGATCTGGACCCGGCATCTCTGGCAGCGACGTCCGCCGACGAGCCCGTGCGGTGAGTCAGACCCCGCCGATCGATATCATTCTTTCAGAAGCCGAGCTCATGCAGCGGGTCGATGCGCTTGCAGAGCGGCTTGCACCCCAGCTCGCCGGTGAATGGACGGCGGTGACCATCCTGATCGGCGCAACGCCCTTCACAACGGACCTCCTGAAAGCCCTTGCGCGGCGTGATATCCACCCCGTCCTCG
>JBCBTR010000098.1:0-7596 GCA_039818545.1 Pseudomonadota bacterium | reverse complement strand
CGGCTTCCAAGGCGCATTGTCAGACATGTCTGCTTCGGCGCTGGGCGGGATCGCGATCAAGGCCGCGATGCAAGAGGCCGGAGTGTCATCCGTGGACGAAGTGTTGATGGGCTGTGTGCTTCCCGCTGGCCAGGGACAAGCGCCCGCGCGCCAAGCCGGGTTCGCCGCCGGGTTGTCTGACAATGTGCCGGCCACCACGCTGAATAAGATGTGCGGGTCCGGCATGCAGGCGGCTGTGATGGGCCGCAATGCGATCCTCGCTGGCGAAGCCAGCATCGTAATCGCAGGCGGCATGGAATCCATGACGAATGCCCCTCACCTGATGAACGTCCGCAAGGGCCACAAATACGGCGCGATGGGCGCTGAAGATCACATGGCGCTCGACGGCCTGACGGATGCCTACGCGAACGGCCCGATGGGCAACTTCGCTGACATGATCGCCGGCGAGTACCAGTTCACCCGCGAGCAGCAGGACGCTTACGCTCTGGAAACGCTGGCACGGGCTCAAAAGGCTACCGAGACCGGCAAGTTCAAGCGCGAGATTGCACCCGTCACCGTGAAATCCCGCAAGGGTGAGACCGTGGTCGGTGAAGATGAACTGCCCCGCACGGCCCGCCCGGACAAGATCCCGACCCTGCGCCCGGCCTTCAACAAGGACGGCACGGTCACGGCAGCGAACGCCTCCGCGATTTCCGACGGCGCTGCAGCGCTTGTCATGATGCGTCAGTCTGAAGCCGAAAAGCGCGGCCTCAAACCGATTGCGAAAATCGTCGCATCCTCTTCACACGCCCATGAGCCCGAATACTTCACCACTGCCCCGGTGCCCGCCATGAAGAAGACGCTCGAAAAGGCCGGCTGGGACGTCAACGATGTCGACCTCTGGGAAGTCAACGAAGCCTTTGCCGTCGTACCAATGATCGCAATGAAAGAGCTCGGCATTTCCCATGACAAGCTGAACGTGAATGGCGGGGCGTGCGCCATGGGTCACCCGATCGGTGCCAGCGGCGCGCGTGTCCTGATCACGCTTCTCGCCGCGATGGAAGACAAGGACGTCAAAAAAGGCGTTGCGTCGCTTTGCATCGGCGGCGGCGAAGGCATCGCAATGGCTGTGGAACGCGCCTAGGTCTTGCTCGGAGACACAAAGATCCAGCACCACTTCGCCGAGCAGGCGCAGTGGTGCGAGGAGCTTGGGTCGCCCTTCACCGCTGCGTTGCTCAGGAAGTTCGCACAGGACTTCGAGGCCAGCGGACCGATCTACCAACTCTGCAAGGACTGGCCGGGCAATCCCCGTAAGGATGCGCTCGGTCTTCGTCTGGCCGGGGCGCTGCACCATGCAGTGCTCGCAACGCCCGAGTCCGATCTCGCGCAAACCTACCCGGCACGTTCGCCGGACTGGACCTTTGAACGTGTCTGGCCCCTCGCCCGGAACTGGTTGTCAGAGAACACCGCCCACGTTTCAGACTTCATTCGGAGCCCTCCGCAAACCAATGAAACGCGCCGCGCCATCATTCTTCTGCCCGGTTTTCTGGAACTCTCGGCCCGCTTTGGGAAACCGCTTCGACTGCTTGAGCTCGGGGCCAGTGCCGGACTGAATCAGGCCTGGGACCAGTTCAACTACAGCACGCAGGACTGGCAACGCCCCGCAGAACGAGATCGAGGGGTCCACGTCACAACGGAGTGGATAGGGCCATCCCCCGGCCATCTCAATACCACACCGACGATCGCGTCCCGCCGCGCCTGCGATCTCAGTCCAGTCGACCTGTCAGACGAAGCCCAGATCCGCCGTCTGAAATGCTATACATGGCCAGACCAGCCTGAGCGGCTTGCCCGGCTCGATGCGGCAATTGCACTAGCTCTGGACACCGGCGTCACGGTCGAACGCGCAGATGCCGCAGACTGGCTTGAGGCCCGCCTTGCCGAACCGGTACAGGACGCCCTGACCGTCATTTATCATTCGGTCTTCCTGATCTATCCGCCACGCGACCAGATCGCCCGCATCATGGAGATGATCGAAACCGCTGGAGCCGCAGCCACAGAGTCCGCACCGCTTGCATGGCTCTGTTACGAGTCCGAAGCCCTGTTCGGCGGAGACCGCACATCGCCGCAAATGCTCGCAAGACTCCAGACATGGCCCGGCGGCGATGCGCGCGTTTATGCGAGGTCAGATGGCCACGTCACAAAGGTCGAGTATTCAGGCTAGCGATCCAAAAGCGTCAGGCGGCCGGCACATAATCGCTGATCAGGCCGAGCGGCAGCGCCGTTGTCCGTTTCGACACACGGATCACGATCCGGGACTGAACATCCGACACGAGAGAAGACCCAAGCAGCTTTTCTCTCAGGAAGTCATCATAAGCGTGCATGTCGGTCGTTACGATGTGAACGACATAGTCCACAGCACCGGTAACCGTCATGCACTCGGTCACTTCCGACCAGTTCTGGATCATGTTCTCGAAGGCTTCCAGATTGTCCTTGCTCGGCAGCGCGAGTTTCACATTCGCCACGACCTCGAAGTTCAACCCCAGCTGCTTGGTGTCAAGCAGCGTCACCCGGCGCTGGATGACGCCGGTCTCTTCCATACGCTTGATCCTGCGCCAGCACGGGGAAGAAGACAGGCCGACCCGCTCAGCGATATCCGCAACAGACAGCGCGGCATCCTTCTGGATCAGGTCCAGAATCTTCGCGTCAGTTGGATCTAACTCTTCAGACAATTTATCTCTCTATCCCGCCCGCAATTAGAAAAATATTCTAATAAATAGGGCAAATAGAGCAAGATAGGCAAGCAATTTTGTAAAAATTGGCCAATAATTGTTTGTTCGGCTACTGGAGCGAGCCCCCATGCATCACCGCGAAATTACGCTGAACGACAAATACGATCTTGTCGAGGGCCGGGCCTATATGACGGGGATCCAAGCCCTTGTCCGCCTGCCTCTTGATCAGAAGCGCCTCGATATGGGCACCGGGCTCAACACGGCAGGCTTTATCTCAGGCTATCGTGGCTCTCCGTTAGGCGGATACGATCAACAGCTTCGCTCAGCCCAGAAGTGGCTTGATGCGCACGATATCAAGTTCTGGGAAGGGTTGAACGAAGACCTCGGCGCAACCGCGGTTTGGGGCTCTCAACAACTCGGCCTGTTTCCCGGCGCATCCTTCGATGGCCTGTTCGGCATCTGGTACGGCAAAGCCCCCGGCGTTGACCGGACGGGTGACGTCTTCAAGCACGCGAATGCAGCGGGATCTTCGAAGCTCGGCGGCGTGCTCGCTATTGTCGGCGACGACCATAACTGCAAGTCCTCCACCCTGCCCTCGCAGTCTGAATACGCGATGCAGGACGCAGAAATTCCGGTGCTCAATCCGGCCTCGATTCAGGATGTACTCGACTATGGCATCCATGGATGGGCGATGAGCCGGTTCTCCGGTGCGTGGACGGCCATGGTCGCCTTGGCCGATACGATGGATTCAGGCGCAGTCGTCGATGTCAGCCTCAACCGGCTTGCGACACATATCCCGGCTTTCGATCTTCCAGAGGACGGCGTCCATATGCGCCGGGGCGACAACCCGCTCGAAAAGGAAGCCCGGCTGCGCGGCTTCAAGCTTCCCGCCGCGCAAGCTTATGCCCGCGCCAATGCGCTCGACCATGTGATCCTGCCCTCGCCCAAACCCCGCGTCGGCGTGATCGTGACCGGACAAGCCGCCCGGGACGTTTTCGAGTCCCTCGCCGCGCTCGGCCTGACACCGGAAGAGGCCGGCGCGCTTGGCCTCACGATCTACAAGGTCGCGATGCCCTGGCCGCTTGAGCCGCAGGGCATCCGGGAGTTCTGTTCCGGGCTGGAGCGCGTGATCGTCATTGAGCACAAGCGACCGCTCATCGAAGAACAGCTGCGCGCTGCCCTCTACGATCTTCCCGACAGGCAGCGCCCGAAAATCGAGGGCAAGCATACGGTCGACGGCGCGCCGCTTCTGTCTCAGGTCGCCTCCATTCCCGTGCCGGAAATGGCTGCCGCTCTTCAGTCGCGCATTCCGGGAAACTGGGACCAGACCCGCGCCAACGCCTATTTCGACCGGGTCGGCCGCGCGGGCGAAGCGGCCCGCACCAATGCAACGCCGACCGTGCGCACGCCGCATTATTGCTCCGGCTGCCCGCACAACTCTTCGACGGTTGTCCCCGATGGCTCGCGTGCGCTTGCCGGCATTGGATGCCATTACATGGCGAATTTCATGCCGGACCGGAACACGGACATGACCAGCCAGATGGGCGGCGAAGGCGTTGCGTGGATCGGCCAACACTGGGCGACCGATGAGAACCATGTCTTCGTCAATCTTGGCGATGGCACCTACTCGCATTCCGGATCGCTCGCCATCCGCGCTGCTGTCACCTCAGGCGCGAACATGACCTACAAGATTCTCTACAATGACGCCGTCGCGATGACGGGTGGCCAATCGGTCGAGAGCGGCCAAACGCCGATGCAGATCGCCCAGCAGGTTCAGGGCGAGGGCGTGGAAACCATTGTGATCGTAACCGAAGACGTCACCCGCTACGCCAATGCGCGGAACCTGTCGCATAGCGTGAAAGTCTATGACCGGACGCGGCTCGAAGAAGTCCAGCGCATGTTGCGAGAGACGCCCGGCGTGTCGGTGATGATCTATGATCAGGTCTGCGCGACCGAGAAACGACGCCGGATCAAACGCGGCCTGCGCCCATCAGACAATGTCCATGTCCTGATCAATCAGGAAGTTTGCGAGGGCTGCGGCGACTGTTCGGTGAAGTCGAACTGCCTGTCTGTGGAGCCCGTGGAGACCGAGTTCGGCCGCAAACGCAAAATCAATCAGTCTTCCTGCAATACAGATCTGTCCTGCCTGCAGGGCTTCTGCCCGAGCTTCGTCACCGTTCATGGCGGTGTCAGCGCAAGCACGGACAAACCACGCCCCGACTTCGACGCCACGTCCCTTCCCCTGCCCGAAACACCTCCGCTGGCTGAGCCTTACAATCTGCTCTTCACCGGCGTTGGCGGGACAGGCGTCACAACCGTTGCGGCTGTGCTAGCGATGGCCGCTCATGTGGACGGCAATGCCGCGTCAGCGCTCGACATGACAGGGCTTGCCCAGAAAGGCGGGCCGGTTCTCTCTCATGTTCGCTTTGCCAAAGAGCCGGAGATGATTTCGACCGGTCGCGTTCCACCGGCCTCGGCTGATGTAATCATCGCCTGCGATCTTGTGGTCGCGGCTGGCGGTGACGCGCTCAACATGATGGATGCCGACCGGACGGCGGCTTATGCCAATCTTGATGTCACGCCGACCAGCGCCTTCATTCGGGATCGCTCCGCAAGGTTCGAAGCCGATCTTCTGGCGGCCCGCGTCAAACGTCAGGCTGAAGACTTCGACCAGGTCGACGCCGAGGCCCTCGCTGTCGGCTATTTCAACGATGCGATCTACACGAACATGATCATGCTCGGCTTTGCCTGGCAGCGCGGCCGGGTTCCGGTTTCGCTTCGCGGGCTTTACCGCGCGATCAAGATGAATGGCGTGAAGATCGAAGACAATATGGGCGCGTTCGATGTCGGCCGGATCGCTGCGGCTGATCCGGAGCGGCTTCAATCCATGCATGATCCGCGCGGGCACATCGAACCGAAGACGCTGGACGAGCTGATCGACCATCGTGCCAAGCGGCTGACCGCCTACCAGAACGAAGCCTATGCGACGCGTTATCGGGAAGCCGTCTCGGCGGTTCGGGACGCTGAAACCCGAGCCGGGCTTGGTGACAAGCTGACCCGGGCGGTTGCGACTTATGCCTACAAGGTGATGGCCTATAAGGATGAGTACGAAGTCGCTCGTCTTTATACGGACGGCTCATTTGCGAAGCAGTTGGAGGAGTCTGTCAAAGGCGGCAAGCTCCGGCTTTATATGGCCCCTCCGATGATCTCGAAGACCGACATTAACGGCCATCTTGTGAAGAAGCGGTTCGGCCCGTGGATGCTTCGGGTGTTCAAGATCATGAAAGCCTTCAAGGGCCTGCGCGGCACACGCTTCGATCCCTTTGGCTGGATAGAGGAACGGCGCATGGAACGCCAGCTCCGTGACCAGTATCTCGCCAATCTCGCGCTCCTCACCGACCAGCTCGACGCGCGAAACCATGAGCTTGCCATCGCCATTGCCAAGATCCCGGACGACATTCGCGGCTATGGCCACGTCAAGGAGGCGGCCATGGAGACGGCCGCCGAGACCGAGAAAGCGCTCTGGGCGGGCTGGCCGGAAGGCACGCTTCCGACCCGGAAAACCACGTTGATCGCCGCAGAGTAGCTAGCCGCTAATCACGTCGCTCCGCAGGTCTTTGAGGAACTCAGAGACACGCGTTGCATTGGCCCCGAGATCGGACAGGCCAACGCGGCTAACCGAGCGCATATCGACACGCGTACCACCGTCTTCGGTGGCGGTCAGGTGAATGGCAACATCGTCCTTGAAGCCAAACCAGCCTGAGGTTTCGGTGGCTTCGAAGACACCGTTTTCAGCGTCGGCCGTCACCATGGTCCAGTTACGTGCGCGCACGAGATCCTGCACGGCCGCGGCAACAGCTGCCATCTCGGCCTCGAGGATAAGCGGTTCGATCGTCGGGTATGGCGCGTCTTCAGGCTCGGACATGGTCTCGGGATTGAATTCCGCTTCTTCCTGAACTTCGGAAACGAGGCGTCCGTCGACATTCGGCCAACGCTCCTGCGCGGAGGCCGGCACGCTCAGAACAGGCGCTTCCTCAACCGGGTTCAGCGCACCGCCGGCTGTGCGCGCATCCAGCATCATTTCAGAGAACATGATCGGGTCTGACCAGTCGGTCTGGATATCGTGCAGCGGTGGCAAGGCTCCTGCCTGCGCGCCAAAGCCCATGATCCGCCCAAGCGCGAGGCCGGACACGAGCAGTCCTGCAATCCCAAGGATCACAGGCTTGGATCGCGGAGACTTGGTGAGGCCGGCAATGATCGCCACCAGACTGACGGCAGCGGCCATCATCAGGAGAATGGGGCCGATCTTCATCGTCATCGTGCCAAGGCCGAACTGCCAGCCCCAAAGCCCCCATTTCGATCCGAGAGCCGCAATCACAAACCAAACGACCGAAAACACCGAGAAGCCAAGCGCACCCGCCGCCAGCTTACCTCGCCAGCCTGCATCACGCGGCATTGTTCCTTCTGGCATGTCTCTCCCCTTCGTAATCTGCTTTCTCGGTTGTCTTCGATCTGACCGGCGGGCGCAATGGCGGCGCTGGGGATAAAGCACCAGCGCCTTTGCCGCGTGTGTGTGCGAGTGGCACGTCCTCCTTTCTTCCAATCTCTCCACCTGCGTCACCCCGATGAGCGTCAGCTCATCTGGAGCCCAGCTCTGGCGTCATCCACCCGTGCAATCTGACAGCTTCAGTGATGGGCCCTCAGACCGCTTCGCGGTCGAGGGTGACGCGGGATGGTGGGGCGTGTGCGTGTGTCCGGCCCGCGAGTTCGCGTCCGGTTGAGATGAAGAGCCCGTGCGGAGACGACGTTACGCCGCGCTGAAAGAATGAATGCGATGGTTCGGCGCAAGCCGTCCCCGCACGCCGCAGGTTTTCGCGCTGTCCCGCCG
>JBCBTR010000097.1:0-7826 GCA_039818545.1 Pseudomonadota bacterium | reverse complement strand
CTCGCCGGAGGGTTGCGCTTCCATTCTGTGGAAAAGCGCGGAGAAGGCCGAAGAGGCTGCCGAGGCTATGGGCATCACGGCGCAGCACCTGAGTGATTTCGGCCTGGTGGACGATGTGCTGCCGGAACCTTTGGGCGGTGCGCATCGTGATCCGGAAGCCGCCGGCGAAGTCATTCGCAACGCCATTCTCGGCCACCTTCTCGGTTCGAAGGATATGAGCCGCTCGGTCGCCTCCGCCGCCTCGCAGAAAACCGGCATTGGCGACGACATCCTCAAAATGGCGCTGCCCATGGTCGCCAGCATGGTGATGGGCTCCCTGTCGAAACAGACCAAGGACCCGGACGTCGCAGGCCAGCTCATGGGCATGCTCGGCGGAACACGCCCGCAACCGTCAGAGCCTGTGAAAGGCGGCTTCGGCCTGAATGACCTGCTCGGGGCCGCCATGGGCGCACGGGCAGAGCCGGAGCCTGCAAAAACCGGCACGATGGGCATGCTCGGCCGGCTTTTGGATGCTGATGGCGACGGCTCCCCCATGGACGATATCTTCCAGATGGTGATGAAGAAACGCAGCTAGAGAAAAGGCCGGGACGGAACACTGTTTCCCGCCACGCGTTCGATGTGCGGGAAACAAAGGCTCACAATATGCTCCGTCACGCGCGCGCCCTCAAACACATCTCAGTGGCCACCGCCGGCCTTGTCCTGCTCACGGCCTGTGGCGGCAGCTCGGACGAGGTGGGCGAGTTCAAGAATGACTGGCTCGGCAATGAGATAAAGGTCGAAGCCCTGCGGGACCCGGACATTCCCGGCATCGTCTGCCACTTCACTCACTTCGATCGCGGCGTCTGGGACCGGCTCGGCAAGGGCAACTGGTTCGAAGACCCCTCCAACGCCTCAATCGACTGCCAGCGCGCCGGCGACATCGACCTGTCAGATGTGAAAGTCTCCAAGTCCGGAGAGGAAGTGTTCTCCCAAAGACAAAGCCTGTTCTTCAAGAATGTCGCCGTGCGCCGCATTGTCGATCTCGACAATCGCGCCGTGCTCTACGTGGTGTATTCGCGCAAGCTGGTGGATGGCTCGGCCAAGATGAATCTCAGCACGGTTCCGCTGACCGCTGACGAAGTCGCCGCGCGCTAGATGGCCGCCTGGTTCGAGACATCATGGCTGTCCATCATGCTGGTCGCGCTCAGCGTAGTGGGTGTTTATGTGGTGCTTGTCGCACTGACCCGACTTTCAGGCCTGCGCAGCTTTTCCAAAATGTCGGGGTTCGATTTCGCTATCACGGTTGCGATTGGCTCAGTCGTCGCCTCGACGATCCTGTCGGACAGCCCACCCCTGGCGATCGGCACCGCAGCGCTCGTTTTCCTTTTTGTGGCGCAGATGACGGTTGCGTGGCTACGCGTGACAAATCCGGTCATCTCATCTCTCACCGACAACGCGCCCCGGCTGATCATGGCGCATGGCAAGACGTTTGATGACCAGATGCAGAAGGCAAAAATCACGCATGCTGATCTGCTGGCCAAGCTGCGCGAGGCGAACGTCCTCGACTTCGGTCAGATCGAAGCAGTTGTGGCTGAGTCAACGGGCGACATCTCGGTGCTTCACCGCACCCTGGGGGAGGCTCGGCTTGACCCTGCGCTGCTTGATGGCGTCATCGGCGCGGACCGCTACGACACCCGTTAAAAAAAGCGCCCCCGCAAAGCGAGGGCGAGTTGGAGTGAGAGGATGCCCGGTTCAGGCCGTCTGTGCGGCGATCTTCCGGCTGCGCCGCGCCGTGACGGCATCAAAACGCGCTTCGTAATTGACATGCTCGGTGCCCATCAGCCTGTCCCACCATGTGAAGTAGAAGCCGTAATTCCCGCTCGCGCGCTCATGATGCATGTCGTGATGCGTGATCGTGGTGAAATGCTTCAGGATCGGATGACGCGTCGTACCGCGCGGGAACAGCTCATACCCGCAATGCGCGCTCGCATTCTTGAAGATCATGATCAGCAGCACAATCGCCAGTGCTGAGCCATGGATTGGCATCACCAGCATCATCAGCGGCACGAAGGCGTACTCGACCACAGCCTCCCCCACAGCGAAGGAGTAGGCGGTGAACGGCGTCGGATTGTGCGAGCGGTGATGGGTCAGGTGGAACCGCTTGTACAGTTTGGCGTGATGCATCGCCCGGTGCGCCCAGTAGAAATAGGTGTCGTGCAGGATGATCGCGACCGGGATCGAGAGCCAGTACCAAAGCACGCCATATTCAGCGATATCCTCATACCGACGGAACACGCCGGTCTCCGCGATGTCGAAAATCACGATATCCAGCGCCACGAACACGCAGATCGTCTTGAAGGAGTTGAACAGCTCCATCTGGATCTGCCGGCGGCGCGGCGTGGCTTTGCGGATTTTTCGGGATTTGAGCAATGGCTCGAGGAGAATCCAGATGGCGAAGAACACGCCCAGCGTGCCGGTCGCATAGCGCACCGCCTCGAATTGCACCCCTGCCATGGCATTGGCAGGCACGTCATTGATCAGCCAGTTCAGTATCGCGTCCATTTTGTGCTCCGTTCGCTTGTCTTGAACGCCACCAGACAAGGACAACTGCAGCGCAAAGGCTCCGCGATCTCGAAACACATCAGTGTTTTTCGGAAATGATCAGTCTTTTTCGGGATCGATCGGGGTTCCGATCGCCGTTTTCCTGAATTGCGACGGGGTCACGCCCTCGCTGGCCTTGAAGGCCCGGTTGAACGGCGCAAGCGAGCCGAACCCCGTATCCATTGCAATAGTCAGCACCGGCGTTCGCGCCTGTTCCGGATCGGCCAGCGCAGCTTTCGCTGCTTCGATCCGGTAGCTGTTCAGAAAGGCACTGAAATTCCGGAAGCCGAGCCCCTGATTGATCAGCGCCCGCAACTGGTGCTCGGGCACCGATAAACGCCCTGCCAGTCCGCCAATCGTCAATCCGGATTCGGCATAGGCCCCGCCCGTCATGATCTCGACAAGACGCCCATGCACCAGCGCGTCGCGCGGATCGATCCCGACCACCGGCGTGGGCACGGCCACCGCGGCCGGTTCAAATCTGAGGATTTCCGGATGCAGCCGCATCAGCCAGAACAGTCCCCAGCACGTGATGAGCAGAATGATCAAGCTTCGGGCCATGGACACCAGCGGCTCATGGCTCGCCGAGAACAGGTTCTCCGCAACGATCGCCACAACAGCCCCGAGCGCCATCAAGAGAGCGAAGATGAGCCGTGCCCGCCGTCTCGGCTCGACGAGGTCATCAGCCCGTCCGCGCAAAGCGATGTAAACGAGATTGGCGAACATCGCGAACGAAACGGTGTCCTGGAAAACATCCAGCCAGAACAGCCGCTCATCATGGACGCCGAAGTCTTTCAGCCGCATCGGCAGGGTTGAAACCGCGTAAACCGCCAGCGCGCCCCACTCCAGCCAGCCGGCGCGGAAATCGTCGTCAAACAGCGCCCGCCCGAAAATCCAGACCAGCACGATGTTCACCATGTCGATCAGGCGCAGCGGCACATAGGTCCAGTCCGGCAGCTTCATCGCGTCCGGCACTGTCGTCGCCAGCATTGCGGCGAGCGAGATGCACATGAACACGCCCCATCGCGCCGCCCGCACAGACCAGGCGTCCCGGATCGCGAACACGACAAAGACCGCCATGAGCGCAATCGCGGAGAATCGGATGAGGGCGTCGAGGAACAGCATCGGGCGACACTCGGCGTATCTCCCGCGTCTTCGTCAAGCGCGCGTTTCAGCGCCAGGTGATTCGCAAATGCCGCCGCTGCACGCTGGCAGCACGCCTGCCGCATTATTATTTGGTCATCTGGCCGATCCGAACACCGCCTTCGAAGCGCTGTACAACACGTGGCAAGCACCTGAAAAAGCTGGAAAGTTCGGCGTCATGCGCCGCGTGCGGCTGTTGCCGGCCCACCGGGTCTCACCGGTCGCGTCTCTTGTATTCTTTACAGGAGCGGCGGCAGGATTCTCGTGAGGGTCGTCGGGCAGGACACTGTCTGGCGCGATCGGAGGCGGCGATCATGATCTCTATTCAGGGCGCAAACCGGATGTATCCGGCCTCCGTTGAAGGAGGATTCCGGAGGAGCCACTAACTGTGGATCCATGTCGGATGCGGCCCTTCGCAAGCCTCGCTTGCGGAGGGCTTTTCTTATCCGGCGGCAGGGTTGTCCGGCAGGATTCGATACACGGCCGTTGCCGTCATGACCGTCGCAGCATCCGTGCGGGCTTCCCCGCCAGCAAAGACGATGGTGCGGGTCTTACGGTCGATATTCGCCGCGAACGAGATCGCTTCGTCGCCGTCTGTGCGGCCTGTTACATCAATTGTCACCGAGATCGGCTCAACCCTCGCGCCAGCCGCCTTGGCTGCTTCTTCGCGAACAACACGGGTCAGCAAGGCCCCGAGCAGGTCCGGATCGGAGTCGCCGGTCGCTTGGATACTGGCACCTGTGTCGGCCCAGTCGAGCGCTGAATAGGGAATTGTCTTGTCGATGGGTCTGTCCTCGTCTGTCGGCGCGGAACTTATGCTGCCGCCTTCCCAAACACCAGACGCCCAAAAGAAAAGTGCCGCGCCCCGGATAGGGGACGCGGCCAAGTTCTAGGAGGAAGCGTATGTAAAACCTAGAGGTCGCTGCCGCCCCAAAGGACGGAGTAGGCCTCGCAGTGAACCAGTACGCTGCTGAAGTCGGACAGGATCACTCCAGCGGGCAAAATGTATTCCTGCGTACCCTTGGTGGAGCTCAACTCGCCCAGCAGGACAGCGCCATTTACGGCTGTATCGCCATCCACATCGGCGATTGTCTGGGGTGAAAGGAAGACTTTCAGGTCCGGGCCACGGGCCGCGCGGAAGTCCTCGGAGAAGACGATCACAGTCTGCTCGCCGCGCTGCTCAACGCTGTAGGCCCCTTTCAGGCGCTTCTGCTTGCGAACGAAATCGCCGCTCGGAAGCGCCGCCGTGCTGGCGGCTTCCGCAAAAGCGGATGGTGCGGCGATTGTCGCGACGGGTGCGAGGGTCGTGACGGCGAGTGCTGCGGCGACGAGGAAGGATTTGGTCATGGGTCTGTCCTTGGAAATGGTCTGGCGAGTTGTTTCGACCCGCCTCAAATGGAACAGCTGCGGCAATTGCGCCAATCACGCTGGATCACGGGATTGCGCGCAATCCGTGACACAACAAAAAGGCCGCCTCGGGGAGACGGCCAATGTGCACGAGAATAACAGGAAGCGGCTCAGGCAGCGACGGCCGAGAAAGCCTGCTCGGCATCCATGTCGGACCCCAGCAGGTCGCCAAGGTGGCCAAAGCCGGTGATCTCGAAACTGGTCTCTGCAAAAGTGGACACGGCCGGCAGCATGGCCCCGACCTCTTTATGGTCGAGACCAATCGCATGCAGTTCACGGATCATGCTGGAGGCCACAAATCGTTTACCGCCCGGGGTCCGCTCGATCATGCGCGCCACAGCACCTGTTGGCGCGCCGATACGGGCGCCTGTTTCTGCAGCATAGGTACGCGCACCCGGAAGCCGCACAAACAGCGCTTCGGCAAACGCAGAGCCCTGCCGGTCTGCCGCGTTGAGAATAATGCCGAGCGCGGCCTTGGTCTTGTCCTGCGTCAGGCCCGCTTCGCCTGCGACGTGACGGATGAGATCTTTGAACATGACGCGCTCCGGTTAAAAAATGCCAGACCTTCATTAAGACTTGCAGGCATTGAGGAGGACTTAACCACCGAATGCCGAAGAGCCGTTTCACCTCCCAAAAGAATGAATTTCTGTTAGGGCCGGGTAAACAGAAAGCCTCGCTTTGTTAACGTCTCGCGAAAGGACGCCCCCATGTTGCGTATCGGACTGCTCGGTGCGGCAAAGATTGCCCCACCCGCCATCATTGGCCCGGCCGGCGATCGCGCCGATGTCGAGATCACCGCGCTTGCCTGCCGGGATGGCGACCGCGGCCGGGCCTATGCAGACGAACACGGCATTGCCTCTGTCGAAACCGACTACGAGGCCCTCGCCCGGCGCGAAGACGTCGATCTCATCTACAACGCCCTCCCGCCCGTCCGCCATGCCGACCTGACCATTGCCGCACTGGAGGCCGGTAAGCCTGTCCTGTGCGAGAAGCCTTTCGCCATGAATTCGACTGAGGCGAAAACCATGGCCGAGGCCGCCGCCCGCACCGGCCTGCCGTTGATCGAAGCCTTCCACTATCGCTTCCACCCGGCCTTTGCCCGCTTGCTGGCGCTCGTAAAGGATGGCGCAATCGGTACGGTCACATCCATGGACGCCGCCTTCGACGTCGCCATTCCCTATCGTGAGGGCGAACTGCGCCACACCGCATCGCTTGGCGGCGGCGCGCTGATGGACCTTGGCTGTTATCCGCTTCACTGGGTGCGCACCGTGTCCGGGGCCGAACCCGTCATTCGGGCGGCCACGGCCCGTCAGGATCGGCCCGGCATCGATACAGTGATGTCGGCAGAGCTTCAGTTTCCGGGCGGCGTGCCCGCGACGATCAGCTGTTCAATGGCGGACGACGCGACATTCTCCGCCCACCTCACGCTGACCGGAGAAGACGGCACGCTCACCATGCTGAACCCGCTCGCCCCGCATCACGGCCACAGGATTTCCATCACGCGAGACGGCGAAACGGAAACGCTAACAGTCGACGGTGAGACCACCTATCACCATCAGCTCGATCACGTCGTGGACGTGCTTGCCGGTCGCGCCGAGGCGATCACGGGCGGCGAAGATGCCGTCGCGAACATGACTGCGATTGATGCGATTTACACAGCCGCCGGAATGGCTCCGCGCGGCCTCTAGATCAGGGCGTAACCGCGCGCATTGATATAGTTGCGCAGATCATTGGCGCGCCGTGTCGGATCGGGGTGTGTCGACATGAATTCCGGCGGGCGCTGGCCCTTGGAATTGGCGTCCATCTTCTCCCAGAGCCGCACCGACTCCTTCACATCATAGCCGGCCGTGTGCATGTAATCGACGCCGAGCTTATCGGCCTCCAGTTCATGGTTGCGGCTATAGGGAAGGATCACGCCGAACTGCAGCGCCGCGCCGCCAAGGGCGGCAAGCTGGCCACCATACTGGCGAAGCTCATCGGACTGCGCGATGGCGACCTGACCTGCAACGAGGCCAACCTGCGCCAGTGTCGAGACAGACATCCGCTCGGCGGCATGCTTGCCAACGACATGGCCAACCTCATGCCCCAGCACGCTGGAGAGCTGGTCGTCATTGTCGGTAAACTCGGCAATGCCGCGATACACACCCACCTTATTGCCCGGCATGACGAAGGCGTTGACGTCATCGGTGTCGAAGACGGCAACGTCCCATTGCTGATCGCCGCGCCCGGAGGCGTCCGCGATGCGTCCCCAGATATTGTTGACGCGGCCCGTCAGGCGAGAGTCGGCGGTTTGCGGAGTCTGCGCCTTCATATCAGTCCAGGCCGTCGAGGCCATTTGCGCAATCTGGCCTTCACCGAAGAGCAGTAACTGGTTGCGGCCGGTGGCCGGGTTGGTGGCACAGCTTGAGAGAATCGGCACGACGGAGCCAGCCGCCAGACCTTGGATAATCCGGCGGCGCGACATCGACAGGCGCGGAGCGTCCTTCAGAATTTCTCCATCAATATCAATACGTTCAGTCATTTGACTCTCCCTTCACCAACCCCGCTCAAGCGACGCCCAATCGTTATCTCTAACACTCTAACATCAAATCTGTTCCACCCCAGCGTTGAACTCGGGATGAATACCGTCTTCAGGCATCTGCGCCTTCGGTCTCGGTCAAAGCACGCGCCTGATCGACCCACGCCTCGCGCAGGAT
>JBCBTR010000096.1:0-7853 GCA_039818545.1 Pseudomonadota bacterium | reverse complement strand
CTGGGAAGTCTTCGGCGAATATGCTTATCGGGCAACCGACGATATCGAGTGTGCCCGGGAACAGGTCATTGTTCACTTCGATATCGTCGGTTGCCCGATAAGCATATTCGCCGAAGACTTCCCAGGTATCGGAGACGAGATAGGTCGCGCCGGCTTTGAGCTGGTAGGCGAACTTGGTCTCGCCATCATCGATGATGCCGATGCCTGATGGATTGTAGGTGACGTTTACATCGGCAAAGCCAATGCCCGCGCCCACATAGGGTTGGAATGCGCCGCCGGCTCCGAAGTCATAATAGCCGTTCACGAAGAGCGCCGTTGAGGTGATGTCGCCCTGTCCGTCGGCGACAACATCGGCAACGGTCACACCCAGCGCATCCGGGCTGCCGGCCACCGAGGCCGCGTCCAGCGTGCCGATCGGCCCGCCGCCCAGCGTCACATCGGTGTGCGTGTCGACATCCGCATCGCTATAGGCCAGCTCAACACCGACGCGCAGGCCATTGCCGTAACGTCGGCCGATTTCACCGCTGACGGCGAGGCCCTGTTCGAATTCCGTGCTCCAGCCATAAGGCGTACCCGCTTCCACATCGAGCGTGGATCCATCGCCCAGATTGCCGGTGGTGAAAGCGTCTGTCGTACCGGAATTGTCGCTGTCATTCTGTGCATTGATGCCGACGGACCCGCCCAGATACCAGCCTTCCGCATTGGCAGGGGTTGCGAGGAGAACGCCAGCAGCAGCCAATGTTGAACCAACAAGAAGTCTCATCAAATCACTCCAATTTTGTCCCGAGCGGCCTTGCTCTGGACCTCAGATAGGAGGTCTGAAGATCATGTCAATATTTTATTTTATGTAATATAGAAAACGATATGAAGCTTTCATGACGGCGCTTTGGTGCTCAAAGTCATCCAGGCGCGTAGCGTGTCCATAACGCCCTCGACGGGCACGGGTTCCATGGTCTGCGCGCCCAGCAAATCCTGATGCAGGCTCATCACCAGAAGTGGTGAAAACGCCGCCAGCGCGAATGTCCGCAGCTCGTTTTCGCTCAGATGATCGGCCCCGCTGAGGCGCGCTTTTTCCATCAGCGCCTGCAGGGATGGTTCAAGAATGAGGCTCGCATAGACCTGCCCGATTTCCGGATCGGCCAGCCCCTCAATCAGGCCGAAGGCGTGTGTGCGGACAAACCCGCCATGTGCGATGCCTGTGGCTGAGATCTGGAAATAGGCCTGCAGCCCGGCCTCCACGCTTTCGGCGGGGGAGGCCAGTGCATCCCAGATGACGCGCCCGCGCCGGGCGATATCGGTCAGGATCGCGCGCACCACGCCCCGGCGATCCTCGAAATAGTGGCGCAGCGTCGGTTCGGACACGCCGACATTCTGCGCAAACTCACGCAGGCTCGGCCGGCGCAGGTCGCTGTTCAGGGCGAACTCCGTCAGGGCGAGCAGCAGCGCCTCTTTCTTTTCGTCGAAGCGCTTGTTTCGGCTTCCAGCTGTTCTCGGCATTCAGGCTCCCATCGGCGCTAACCCCCACGACCGGCGGGCACTATGGCGCGATTGACCGGAGAACGCCAAAAAGACGGGGAAAAAACAGCAGCGCCGTCTCTTGCAGCCTGTCGTCAGGCGCAGGACTGGTTCTTGCAAGCGCGGCGGATATGTCCCGTCAAACCATTCAGGACGTCGAAGGGACGACGGAGGCCAATATGCAAATGAGATGTGCAATCGCGACCCTGGGTCTGATCTGGCTGGCAGCGGCCTGTTCCGGCGGCGGTGGCGGAAGCTCGCCCTCCGGTCCCACAACGCCGCCAACCCCGCCATCGACCGGCGCACCGCAAAGCCAGTTCAATCAGACCTATGGCAGCGGCCTGACCATGAGCGGATCGACATCCCTGACCCTCGACCTTTATCAGTCCGGCGAGCAATGCACTGCCGCAAGGCCGGTCGTCATTCTGATCCATGGCGGCAGCTTTCAGGTTGGCTCCAAAACATCGAGCCCGTGGCCCTCCATCGCGGGCAGCCTCACCGACAGGGGCTACGTCGCCATCTCCATCAATTACCGACTCGAACGCGACGACCCGGTGCCATCTGCGGAATTCACCCCAGTTCGCAACGGATTGCTGAGCGATCTGCCCGGCCCGACGACGCCAGCTATCGAGCAACAGGCCGATATAGTCGCCAGTGCCTTCGAGGACGCCGTCACCGCGATCCGCTGGGCGATTGAGAATGCCGACGCGAACTGTATCGACACGTCCCGTATCGCGCTTTGGGGCGGTTCGGCCGGCGCGGTGATCGCCCTGCATACCGCCTATGGGCTCGACGAATTTGCCATTGATGTGCCCAAGCCACAGGTCGTGATCGACTATTGGGGCCGGTTTATCGGATCAGGCTTCATGGAGGCGTCTGACCCGCCATTGCTGATCCTGCATGGGGATGCTGATGATGTGGTGGCGTACTCCTTCGCGCAGGAGCTGCAGTCTGAAGCGCAGGCGGCCACCGTTCCGCACAGCTTCTACACCGTCACCGGGGCCGGCCACTCCTTCGGCGCGATCCCGATCGGAACAACCCGCGTCGATGGCATCACGCTGGAGGAACTCACCCTGCGGTTCCTCGACGCCCAGCTCCAGGACGGCACAGAAAACTTCGAAACACGCACGATTCCCTGAACGGTGGCTAACCTTCACGCGGACTGACAAGCGCTTGCAAACGTATGGTGCGCCCCTGTCCTCACCCGATGGGGGGAGGTGCCTTCGGTGTGTGCTCGAAATTGATCGTCACGGGCATGGGTCAGTCTTCGATTTCAGTCGCGGGAAGCTCGAAGGGCGCGCACACGTTTATGGCGCTGATGGCACGGCTCTCAGCGACCAGCATCGCTTTGTCATCTTCTGGAATTGGTCTTGGCGAAACCGTCACGGGCACCCCTTTGAGCGCGCCATTCGCCTCTAAAACAAAGCGCACAGAGATTTTGAGCCGTTCAGGATCCGGTAAGTCGGCCACATCGTCCCAGCAACCTCGCATCTGTCCTATCAGCGCAGCTTCAAGTGACTTGTAGTCTTCGGACGTGTCCGCTGCTGCACGGAGCCCGAGTAAGAAAATACAAGCAAGAAGACAGATCGAGCTGCGCGAAAAAGTCATGCAGATATATACCACCAGACCACGCGCTTCTAATCCTTGTCGACGAAGACGTCGCCTCCGGGCATGCCACCCAGGCCTTCACCGTTCATGGCCTTTGCGCCCATGGGAGAGCCCAGCATTGCGAGCACGGAGTCGAACTCTTCCTTCGAGTTGATGTGAGGGTAGTCGCCCTCTGGTTCCGGAACGCCGAGGAATTTGCAGAGTGGCCCCCATCCGTCTTTCGCTTCGAAAACCAGCAGGCGGTCCGGAGCGAACGCTGCTTTGACGCGTGCATTGTGGGCGTTGAAGACTGCGATCATCTCATCCTTGTCATTGAGGTTGCCGCCGAGACGATCGTCGATCGTGGCCTGGGACATCTGCCCCCACTTGGTCCCAGCCGCGAAGGTCTGGATCGCCGAGCCGAAGATTGTTTCCTGAGTGGACTGAAACCAGCGCTCGGCATCCCGGACCGAGAGGATGATCTTGGCGTCTGGAAACGCCGCAGCCAACTCTTCCCAATAGTTTGAGGCCGGGAAGTCGACGGTCGCAGTATAGCCTTCGAAAATCGCATCCCAGTTTGGATGCCCGGCCGCTGCATCAAGCCAGAGATCCATCTGACCCGGCTTCGCGAGGACTTCGCTCATATGATAGCAAGGCCCTCCCAGAAGCGTCTCAAGCGCAAGTTTCAGAGACGCAGTTCCGGTTCGTCCAAACCCTGCGCCAATCACCTTTAAGGTCATGATTTCCCCGCGCTTTTTTTTACGCTAGAAATTCGCTGGCGATATGGCAAGCGCTTCTACTGGGTCACGGGGGCAGTGGTCCACTCGGGGTACGGTAAACCCACGCGTCGGCGATAAGCGATGAAAGGAACTGTTTCCCGATCAGAAGGCTTAGGCTGCCGATTGATGGGTCAGATCGAATTTCACGGAGCTTTTGCCAGAGGATCTTGCCTCTCGTATCTGCGCTGCCGCCAAAGCGATCAATTCTTCAGGGCTCAACCCAGCGCGAAGGGAAGACCCACCCATCGAGCATTGAATATGGCCGATCACGTCCTCGCTCGGTTTGTTGACGATCTTGAACGTATCCAACTCGCCAATGATGGAATTGGCGATCTTTCCGGCATCCGCATAGGCTGACCGTGGCAGCATGATCGCGAATTCAGGGCCGGAGAATCTTGCACAGACGCCCCTGTTACCGACGACTCTTTTCGCGACGCCTGAAAACGCCTTTATGATGAACTCCGAAATGTCCGTCCCTGCATTCTCGTTCAGGGCGTGGATATTGGTGATCCTCGCAACCAGTACGGTCAGTGAGTATCCGTTGGTCACCGCCTCCGAAGATCGCTCGGCGAGCAGCGTTTCAAATTTCTGGCGATTGATCAGCTCCGTCACAGCATCGAGCATCATATTATCCCGAAGCTGAAGGACTTTCGAGCTGAGTTGGGTGATCTCATCTTCCTTGCTTTGCAGGGCCACCTGGATGCTCTGCGCTGAGGCTTTCGATGACTTTGTTTGCTCAATGATCCCATTAATGGCGTTCTTGACCTCATCAGGCGATCCACCCTCGGGCAGCAAACCTTTGGCCTTGTCAATTGAAGACACATACTCATCGGTATTCGAAATAATGTCCGTGACCAGGGATTTCGCGCCAGCGACCTTGTCGTGAATTGCGCGGCTTATGTCCTCAAGCTTCTTCTCAGTCTGGTCGTCTTCCTTGAGGTGGTCGGCATGCAATTGCTGCATCTCCACAGCGCTGATGCCACCTCCCTCAACCAGAAGCTCATCAACGGCCGCGATGATGCCCGGATTGTCTTTTGAGGCGTAACTGTACCAAACCGCGTAGGCCAGCGGATCGGCCCCGGTGCGATGCTTGGTGATGAGTTTGAATGCGGCCTGCGCGGTTGCCCAGCTGCTGGGGGCAGGGGGTTTAGCCTTTGCGCTGCCATCGGTGACGGATTCGGAATTGCTCATGATTCTGAAAGTGCCCACCCTTCGATTGCTCGAAGCCTGCTAACAAATTCAGGTTGAATGTCGGTTAATGCAGGTTGTCGATCCGCACATCTCCGCAGACATCGCCCCTGCCATATCCTCCCTTATCCACGCACTTTCGCCCGTCGCCATTACAGTTCCGGAAAACTTATCCCCGCCTGTTTCGCCCCGGCTATGATGGCTGGCCATGTCGGATGATGTTTCCCGTTTTGCCCGTGACCTGATCGCGCGACTGTCGACCTGCCTCGGCGCGATTGTGCTGGGCGGGCGGTGCGCACTTGAGGCTGCGACCGGCGGATTGGTGCCGCGCGGGATTTTCAACGCCGCCATGCAGGAGCTGCGCATCGCCGAGTCGATCCTTCGCCGCATGGCGCTGCTGATCGCGGTGCGGATGGACATCACGCCGCTTGTCGTAGTCGACACCGCGCCCATCCGGCCCCGACCTCAGCGCAGGTCGGCCTGTTCAAAACCGGTGCGTCTGCTGTCGCTGTTCGATCCGTGGGGCTCGGCCCCATCCGACTGGCCCTCGCAGATCGAGCCCCGGCGCGGCCTGCCGGCCAACTGGCTCGTCCGGCGGCTCGATACGATCAACGCCGTAATCGAGAACCCCGAAGCGATGGCAACGCGCATGGCGCGCTGGATGCGAGGGCGGGACCGCCGGCTGGCCGCCGATGTCGGGCCGCGCTCCCGGCCAGAGCATTGCTGGATTTGCCGGATCGGTCTGCCGCCCGGCCTCCGGCGCGGGGATCGCGGCTTTGCCGCTTCAACGCTTGAGGGTTTGGATGCCCGGGCGCGCGAGGCCTATCCGCCCTGAACCATCCGCAATTGAGCCTCATGCCCGTACGGATTCCGCCCGGCGGGGCAGGCGTGCTGGGCGCGATCAGACAGCGCGGTTCAGCTCTCCTGCTGCTGGATGGCGAGCGTGCCGACGGCCTCAACCCAGACGAGCATTTCCTCTTCGACGCCCTGTTCTCGCAGGAAATTCGTAAAGGCCGGCACAAACTTCGCCGGGCTGCCGCACTGGTCGACCGCTGCTTCCAGCTCCGGCATGATGTCGGTCTGGAAGTCGCCTGCGAGATTCTGGAACTCCTCCAGCTTCACGGCCATGCGCAGCATCGTGAATGGGCCGGGGTCTTCAAGATCTTGCGAGAAGTCGCGCAGATCATTGATCAGCCCGCGATTGTCCTGCGCAAAAGGCGTCAGCACCCGGTCCGTCTTCCACTGGACCCATTCGGCCGTACAGGGTTCAGGTTCCAGAGAGGCACAGGCGGTCAGCAGGACGGGCAGAGCCGCCGAGAGAAGAAGTCGTTTCATGGAAGGCTCCCTTTGAGGCGAGCCTATCAGAGCCTAGGCGAAGGTGAAGCGATTGGTGCCGTTGTCCTGCGCTTCGACAGAAACCGCCAGCCCAACCGGCGAGGTCTCTTCCTGAAGCCGTTGCAGGGCTTCGGGATTGGAATTCGCAAGCACACGCTTACCATCGGCGGTTCGAACAAAGGCGACCCCGTCCCAATTGCCGTCGCAGTCCCGGAAAATCGTGAAAGATTCCAGCGTGCCGCTATCGGTCGTATCCGCCACTTCAATCCGCGGCGCGTCCTTATTCATCGGCTCTGCTGGCGTGAAACTGTCAGGACGTGTCGTGGAGTAAACGCCGGCTGCCTCTTTCGTCATCCAGCCACCATTGGCGAGGACAAGGCCAAAATCGCCCGGGGCCTCGCGAAGACGCTCGGTAATGCTCGCTATTCCGTGCAGGGAGTAATTGTTGCCGGGGCCTCCGAAGAAGGGCAGCCCACCTGTCACTGTAAGTTGACGCTTGTCCGTGTCGGGATCAATGCCGAGAACGGCTATGGAGGAAAAGACCGCACACGGAAAACAGGAGTAGAGGTCAAAAACATCAATGTCGTCAGCGGTTTTTCCGGCTTGGTCCAGCGCGCGGCCGATCGCGGTCTCCATCGCCCACGAGCTGTCCATGCTGGCGCGTTCCGAAATCAGCGTGTCCGCCGCTTCTCCGCCGCCATGCAGGTAAACGCGTTTGCCTGCCGGAACGCCAAGCGCGTCCGCCATCTCTTCCGACATCAAAAGCGCCGCCGCGCCGACATTCACCGAATCCTGCGCGACATGCCATTTCAGGAATGGGTCGGAGACTTCGAAATTCTCCTTCGAGGGCGTCGCCAGAAACTCCGCCGAGCGCGCGGTTCTGAATTGCGCGTTCGGGTTGTCCGCCGCGACGGCGGAAAACTTCTCCCAAAGCCGGGACATGGAGGCGCGATGCTCGCTGCGCGTCTCGCCGTCGCGGGCGGCGATTGCATTCTCGAAGAAGCCATAGAACGTCGGTGGGAAAACGAGGCCATGCTTGATCTCGGTCTGGTTCAGCAGGCGGTCCTTGTCGACACGATCCTCAAACGGCAGGTCTGCCGAGTCAGCCCAGTCGATCTCAACCTTGTGCCGGCGCGCCCCTTTCGAGGCGCGATTGGCTTCAGATCCGGTCAGCAGCGCGCATTTGATTTCGCCGTCATGGATGCGCGCAGCCAGTTCGTTGACCATCTGCTGCGGGCACTGGCCGCCAAGCCCGGTGTAAATCGCCCGCTCAGGCGTTGCGCCGATCTCGCGGGCGACGGTCCCGGGCAGGTTTTCATTCTTGCCGTTTGGATGTCCGAAAGGAGTGGAGTCTTCATTGGTCCGCACGACAGCAATTGTGTCGATGCCCGTCGCCTCAACACCAGCATCGGCCAGTGCTCTCCGGGAGGCTTCCACGGCAAGACTGAG
>JBCBTR010000095.1:0-7939 GCA_039818545.1 Pseudomonadota bacterium | reverse complement strand
GGTCAGTGCTGACCTTCCTGCTCTGGGCGATTGCCGGGGTGATCTATCTGGGTGCCGACGTTTCCGGCCGGGCAGCGATCGTTGAGACGGCCACTTTCGCGGCCACGGCGGCGACGCTCTGGTGGTTCGGCGATCGCGGGCCGCGCCGTGATCGGCCCGCCTGATATGCAGGCTTAGGCCCTTGGGGAGGAGAACGGCGCGTCAGGCCGGCCTCTCATCAGCGGAGGCCGCCATGGACCATCGGGGTCGGTGTCGCCGCTGTCATAGGCATCGACGAGCCTGAAGGCGAGCCAGAGACCCAGGACGCCGAAGAGTACCCCGCCAATGGCCTGACCAATCAGTACGCCGGGTGCCCCGCCGATTTGTGCGCCAAAGATCACGAAAGGCGCGACACCGATCGTGTTCTTCCCCCAGTTCAGCAGGGTTGACCAGATCGGACGCTTGAGATTGT
This sequence comes from Pseudomonadota bacterium, assembly GCA_039818545.1. Lineage (GTDB taxonomy): Bacteria > Pseudomonadota > Alphaproteobacteria > Caulobacterales > Hyphomonadaceae > JANQQC01. The sequence continues at coordinate 7,488 of JBCBTR010000095.1, read as the reverse complement.
TGAACGCCGCATTCGAGATGAACAGCGCGCCGTTGAAGACGAAGAGCGGAGCAACGGCCACAGCGAACCAGAAAACAAGTTCACGAGCGTCTCCAGTCAAACGAAACTGATCTGAAACGAACCCGCTCAGTGCCATCAGTAAGAGCCATGCGACGAGCGTATAGCCGGTCGCAAAGGCGACAGCCCTCGCAAGTGTCCCTTTCACGCGGGCATAATTCCGCGCCCCGAAATTCTGCCCGATGATTGGGCCGACGGCACCGGATAGGGCGAAGATGACGCAGAAGGCCAGTGGGGTCAGGCGTCCAACGACCGCGTAGCCGGCCACGGCAGAGTCTCCGAAGGGCGCGATGACTTTTGTGACGATGCCATTGCCAATCGGCGTTGCGACATTGGTCAGCACGGCCGGCGTGGCTAGCGCGAGAATGGTTTTCAGGTGTCCCGGGAAATGCGCGAAGTCGAACCGGGCAAACCCGCCATAGTGGCGGATGATCGGGATGACGGCGACGATCGCTGTCGCAAACCGGGCGCAGACCGAGGCGAGCGCCGCGCCCTCAAGCCCCATGCCGAGACCGAAAATGAAGATCGGGTCCAGAATGGCGTTCACAGCCCCGGCTGCCAGCGTCACCGTCATGGCCCGGCGCGCGTCGCCATGGGCGCGCAGCAGGCCGGAACACATCATCCCGAAGGTTGCGACCGGCATGGATGGCACAACGATGCGCAGATAATTCACGGCAAAGGTCTGGGTGTCGCCTGTCGCGCCCAGCCATGCGACCAGTTCGCGCGCATAGAGCCAGACTGCCAATGCGACGACAGCGCTCATGGCGATGCCGAACACGACCGCGCTGGTCGCCATGCGACGCGCCTCGGCATCTTCGCCGCGCCCGATGAGCTGAGCGCTGATCGCGCTGATGGCAATCATCATCCCGATCGTGACGGAGAAAGTGAAGAAGAGCAGGGTGCCGGCAAAGCCAACGGCGGCGGCGAGTTCCTGCTGGCCGAGCATGGCGATGAAGAACAGATCCACGAAGTCGACCAGGAAGATCGATACCAGCCCGATGCTGGCGGACAGGGACATCACCACGACATGGCGCATGAGGTCGCCTTCGAGGAATTTCGCGGGTCGTTGCGCCATTCTGGGGGTCCTTCGGGTCGCGACTCGCGTGATGCTTACGGCATGGTTCTTGTTTTATGTGTTTGCTAACGTCCAGCCGGCAACCGCAGGAGCGGTAAATACCCATGATCCGTGTCGCCTACTTTGGTCCAGATATTCACGACGCTGCCGTTCCGCGGCGCGTCGTTTCCTTGCAGGAAGACGGTTTCCACGTCGAAGGCTTCACTATGCGTCGTGGACAGCCGCTGGAGACAGACTGGCCCAACACCGATCTCGGCGAGACGAGGGACGGCGCGTTCATGCAACGGCTCGCAGCGGTGTTTGCCGGGGCGCGGCTGGCTGCGGACTCTGAGGCATTCCGCTCCTGCGATATCATCATGGCGCGTAACTTCGACATGCTGATCTGTGCATTTGAGGCAAAGCGTCGGGCCGGCCTCGATACGCCTGTGATCTATGAGTGCCGCGACATTCACCGCCTGTTGTCACGTACCGATGCGGCCGGCGTCGCAATGCGGCGTCTTGAGCGCTCGCTCCTGCGGCGCTGCAGCGCGTTGATGGTGAGCTCGCCGGGTTTCCTCACGCATCACTACGCCGTCCACCATGACGGGCTCTATGACGCCGTGCTCGTAGAAAACCGAATGTCAGGCGCGATGGAGCTCGGAGACCGGCCCAGTGCGAGCGTCAGGGATGCTGCAGCACCCCTGCGGATCGGTTGGGCTGGTAAACTTCGGTGTAAGCGCAGCCACAGGCTTCTGGCCGCGCTTGCAGACCGGTTTCCAAGTGGGGTCGAAATACACGCCCATGGCATCCCGGCGCTGAACGAGATTCCTGAATTCCATTCCGAAATCGACAAGCGGCGAAACTTCACCTTCCATGGACCATACACGTCGCCGGACGACCTTGCGGGCATTTACGCTGGCATGGATGTCGTGTGGGCAGGGGACTTCATGGAAGCAGACGGCAATTCGGACTGGTTGCTGCCGAACCGGCTTTACGAGGGGGGATACTACGGTACGCCGCCCATCGCGCCAGACGGCACCGAGACCGCCGCCTGGGTGAAGGATCGCAAGTGTGGGTTCACGCCCGGCGAAGCGCTGGAGAACACGCTGCCAGCCCTCGTGGAGCGCCTGCTAAATGATCGACGGCTGATCGACGAGAAAGAGGCCCGGCTTCTTGCGCTTCCAACCTCGGTGTTTGTCGAAACCAGAGGTGAGATGGCCGCGTTGATCGAAAAGGCCCTGTCAAATCATCGCGCAGGCGCAACCAGCGATGCCGCAGACGCGCCGACCACGGCGGCCTGAGTCTTTGCAGAATTGGATGTTGAACACGCCCGTTTCGCCCGTCATTGTGCGCTCACGGATCAAGGCGGGGCTGTAGCATGAGTGACCATATTCTCGTGATCGACGAGGGCACGACTTCAACGAGGGCAATTGCCTTTGATCGAAGCTCCCATCAGGTCGCGGTTGTGCAGGAAGAGGTCGCACTGGCCTTTCCGGCTGATGGCTGGGTTGAGCAGGATGGTCAGGAGATCTGGGATCGAACCGAGTCTGTTGCCCGCCGGGTCGTGGATGAGGTTGGCGGTGTCGATCAGATCGCTGCGATTGGTATCACCAACCAGCGGGAAACGACCCTCGTCTGGGACCGCGAGACGGGCAAGCCGATCGCTCCGGCGATCGTCTGGCAGGATCGGCGGACCGCACCGATTTGCGAAACCCTCAAGGCGGCGAACCATGAGAAAGCGGTGCAAGCCGAGACCGGGCTGCTGCTCGATCCGTACTTTTCGGGCACCAAGATCGGTTGGCTGCTGGACAATGTTGATGGTGCGCGCGCCCGAGCCGAGGCCGGGAAACTCGCTTTCGGCACCATTGACAGCTGGTTGATCTGGAAGCTGACGGGCGGCGCGGTGCACGCAACGGATGTAACAAACGCCTCCCGCACCCTGCTTTACCCGTTGAAGGCCGGCGCTCGGAGCTGGAGCGCTGCCATGCTGGATTTGTTCAACATCCCGCCCTCCATGCTTCCAGGCGTTCAGCCCAGCGCGACGATCTACGGCCACAGCGTCCCTGAAGTCTTCGGCAAGCCGCTGCCCATTCTGTCCGCCATCGGGGACCAGCAGGCAGCACTCGTCGGGCAGGGGGCCATGGCACCGGGTCAGGCAAAGATCACATATGGGACCGGGGCCTTCCTCGTTGCCAACACTGGCAATACGCGGCCTGATTCCAATAACCGCCTGCTTGGAACGATCGGATATGAGATCGATGACGGGACATCGGCCTATGCTCTCGAAGGATCGATCTTCAATGCCGGCACGGTCGTGAAGTGGTTACGGGATGAGCTTGGGCTGATCTCGGATGCCGCTGAAAGTGAAGCAAAAGCAGCCGGCCTTGCCGACACTGGCGGCGTGTACATGGTGCCGGCTTTTACCGGCCTCGGCGCGCCGCATTGGGATGCAGACGCGCGCGGTGTGATCTCCGGGCTGACGCGCGGCACACGGGCCGAGCATATCGTTCGGGCCGGGCTGGAAGCGGCGGCCTATCAGACACTAGATCTTCTGGACGCCTTCGCCGCCGACGGGGCTGCCGTTGAGACACTCAAGATCGATGGCGGCATGGCTGCGAACGACTGGCTGATGCAGTTCATCGCAGACATCTGCGATTGTGCTGTCGAGCGCCCTGATTACCCGGAGATGACCGCGTTGGGGGCGGCCGCGCTGGCTGCGATGCAGCTGCGCTGGACCACGCCGGAGGCATGGGGAACGCGTGAGATCGCGGGACGGCGGTTCGAACCGACCATGACCGCTTCGGTTCGGGATGGCCTGATCGCGGGATGGCGCGACGCGCTCGCCCGCGCGAAGAGCTAGCCCGCGAAGGCTTTCTCGATCACGAACTCCGCGGGAGCCGCATTGGAGCCTTCGGTGAGCCCTGCATCGATCATCAATTGCTTGGTATCTGCGATCATTTCCTGTGACCCGCAGATCATCACTCTGTCCGTCTCTGGGTTAAGCGGCGGAACGCCCAGTTTCTCGAACAGCTCACCGCTTTCGATCAGGGTCGTGATGCGGCCCTGATTGACGTGGTCTTCGCGGGTGCAACTCGTGAAGTGCACAAGCTTTCCCTTGGCGAACTCCCCGCACAGCGGATCTTTCAGAGTCGTTTCGACGAGTTCCTGCGAATATTTGAGTTCCGCGACTTCGCGGCATGAATGGGTCACGATGACTTCGTCATAGCGCTCATAAGTGTCGGGGTCGCGGATGAGGCTTGCGAAAGGGGCAAAGCCTGTGCCGGTGGAAAACATATAGAGCCGCTTGGCCGGCGTGAGGGCGTCCAGCACCAGTGTGCCGGTCGGCTTTTTGCCGAGCAGGACATGGTCGCCCGGCTGAATCTTTTGGAGACGAGAGGTCAACGGGCCATCTGGCACCTTGATCGAGAAGAATTCGAGCTCTTCATCCCATGACGGCGAAGCGACCGAGTAGGCCCGCAGGAGCGGTTTGCCGTCTTCTTTTGGCAGGCCGATCATCACGAATTCACCTGACCGGAAGCGAAAGCTCTGGGGCCGCGTGATCCGGAACTTGAACAGCCGGTCGGTGTAGTGTTCGACTGACAGCACCTGTTCCGATGTCGGCGCATTCGGATTGGGCTTTGTGGCGGCTTGTGGGGCGCTCATGGCAATATCCATCCTCGTCTCAGCGCCGCACATGCCGTCAGATGGCGGTTCAGACAAGGCGACATAAGCGCTTTTTAGGATTTCTGATCAATCGCTCGTGCGGGTTTCACTCGTGACCCAGTGGACGTCCGGATGCTCGGTTGAGACCAGATCACCAAGCTCATAGACGTTCTCGTAGCCGTAGCCATAGAGATTGATGAAGGTCGGCACATTGAGCGCCAGAGCCGAACGCTTCACCGGGATCGGTGAGACATCGTCGGTGAAGTTGTTGTTGCAGTAGATGAGGATTCGCACGTCCGGGTCCGGGATCGCGGCGGCGAGGCGCTCGTCGGTAAAGTCGGCAAATGGGACATTGATCGCCCCGTCGATGTGCCCCGCTGCGAAGGCGTCCGCACTGCGGCTGTCGAGAACGATCGTGTTCGGTTTGGAGGCCATGCGGTTGAACTTGTCGAGATCGACCAGTCGATTCGCGCGAATCTTGCCGACCTCTTCGCTCAGGGCGAGGAAGCCATCATAGTCGATGGTGGCAGCTGTTTCCGGCTCGTTTTCCTGCGCGGATGCCGTCGCCAGAACGCCCGTGACGACGAAGGTTGCCGCTGCGAGCAATGCGAGTAGTCCGTTCCGTTTCGCGCCCATGTCCGGGTCTCCGACCTGTTCCGATCAGACATTAAACCCTGAAAATACGGCAGGAATTGGCACAGGGTGGTGTCGATTTCAGGCAGGTCAGGCGGGTGTGTCGCTTGTTGGCCAGCGCCCCATGCGCTCTTCCCAGTGGCGACGGCAGAGCGAGACGTAGCGCTCCTTGCCTATGGACACCTGATCGCCCTGGGTCAGGGCATTACCGGCTTCGTCGAGGCGGGCGACCATCGAGGCCTTTCGCCCGCAATGACAAATCGTGCGGGCTTCACGCAGGGAATCGGCAATCGCGAGGAGTTCCGATGCGCCTTCGAAAAGCTGACCCTGAAAGTCTGTGCGCAGGCCGTAGCACAAAACCGGGATGCTCAGCCTGTCCGCGACACGGGCCAGCTGCCAAACCTGTTCGCGTGTCAGGAACTGGGCCTCGTCCACAAAGAGGCTGTCGATCTTCTCGGTCGCGTGATTGTGTTCGATCTCGGCGTAGAGATCGGTCTCCGGATCGAACAGAAGCGCATCTGACGAGATGCCGATACGCGACGAGATTTCCGCATCCTTGTCGCCTGCATAGAGGGATGAAGTGTAGAGTACCGTCCGCATGCCGCGTTCGCGATAATTGTAGGCGGCCTGAAGCAGGATGGTCGTTTTGCCAGCATTCATCGCTGCGTAGGTGAAATAGAGTTTCGCCATCTCAGACGCCGACGACTTCTTCCCGCATGGCCTCCGCCTTGAGCCATTTCAGGAAGGCACGCACGTCCGGAGACAGATGCCGCCCCTTTGGCCAGACGAGCCAGTAGCCGAAATCAATGCTGGTCGTGCCATCTGCGAACGGCGCAACCAGCCGGCCCGAAGCAAGATCAGCCCCGGCAATCGCCCGTTTGGCCAGCGCAATCCCGCGTCCGGACGCAGCGGCCTCAATCACCAGAACGCCCTGATTGAAGCGCGGACCACGACCGGCATCAACGCCTTCGACGTTGCGCGCGCGCAGCCAGCTTGCCCAGTCGGGGCAGGAGGGATCGTTCTCACCACTCTCATCGTGAAGCAGCGTGTGGCGGGCAAGATCCTGCGGCCGCCGCAAGGGGTCGCTGCCCTCAAGGAGTTGCGGTGAACAGACGGGTAGCACCGTTTCGTCGAGCAGCTTCTCGGATTTCAGCCCATCATAGTGGCCGCGCCCGTAACGGATGGCGAAATCGGCATCGGCGGTGGTGAAATCGGTCAGGCCCATATCGGCTGAGATCCAGGCCTCGATCCCGTCATGGCTCTGGTGGAAAAGGTCCAGCTTCGGCGCGAGCCACTTGGCCGCAAAGGATGGGGCAGACGACACCATAACCCGGCCTTTGCGGGCCGGGGCCTGCATGACGCGACCAGCCTCGGCGATGCGCTCGAACGCCTCCCTGACGAGGGGGAGCGTGGCCTGCGCCGCGTCTGTCAGCAGGACGGATCGACCGGTGCGTTTGAACAGTGGCGTGCCGGCATAATCTTCCAATTGTCGAATCTGTTGGGAAATCGCGCCCGGCGTGACATTGAGTTCCTCCGCCGCCTTTGTGAAGGAAAGGCGGCGGGCGGCGGCTTCGAAGGCGCGCAGGGCGTTGAGGGGCGGGATGCGGTCGGCGGGATCGGTCATTGTATTAGCGTCTCTAAACGAAGCGCTTAGCCATCTCCGCTTGCGGCACCCGGGTCAAGCGCCACCTATGCAGGAATTACGAGGAGTGGTCCCATTCGCCAGTTTCCAGCCTTTTTCAACATGGACGGTGCCCATGTCGTCGTTTTCGGCGATGGCGAGGAGGCGGTTCGCAAGATTCGGTTGCTCGAAAAGACGCCTGTTGATGTTCGCCAGTTCGCCGATGCATCCGTAAGCGGCGCGCGCGATGCACTCAAAGGTGCAGCGTTTTCTATTGTTGCCGTCGCCGACGACGATCTCGCAGATGTCGCGATTGCGATGGTGCGCGAGGCGGGTGTTCCGCTGAATGCCGTCGATCGGCCCGAGCATTGCGATTTCACCGTGCCGTCAATTCTGGATCGCGGGGATCTTGTGGCCGCGATCGGTTCCGGCGGCGCGGCTCCCGTTCTGGCCAAATCGG
>JBCBTR010000094.1:0-7994 GCA_039818545.1 Pseudomonadota bacterium | reverse complement strand
TACAGCGGCTTCAGGGGATCGCAAAGAGGCTCGAGCAAACGCCGGACGGCCAGATTTCCCTAACCGATCCTGATGCCCGGTCCATGGCCACCTACGGCAAGGGTACCGGGCTCGTCGGCTACAACGTGCAGACGGCGGTCGATGCCGAGACCCATCTGATCGTGGCCCACGACGTGACGAATGCCGTCCATGACCGGGCGCAGCTCGCCCCCATGGCGAAGGCGATCGCCGCCTGAGCGGCCTCACCGCCCCATTGTGATCTAAACCCATGCCCTCAGGCTCTCCTGAAACGACTGGAGGAAGACAAGGCCGCCGAAACCGATCACTCTCGCCGGTTGACCACCAAACCTTCTTCAAAGCCTGATCCCTGCTCGCAGGACCCAGTTTCCAAACAGCCTCGACCGAGACGCACACCCACTCGGGGTCCTCGAACTGCAGATCTCTTCAACTCGCGTAGACAGCAGTTTTATGGTCAAACGTGCTTAGTCAGCCTTTCTCGAGGCGGAACGCCTGTTTCGCAGTGCCTTCTGAATTGGCCAAAGGATCACAAGGACCGTTGCAACCGCCAGGACCGCGGAGATTGGCCGTGTCAGCAGCTCTGTCGCATCGCCGCGGCTGATTAGCAGCGCACGGCGTACGCTTTGCTCGGCCATCGGTCCGAGAATCATGCCCAGGATGATCGGCGCAAGGGGTACGTTGACCTTCTCGAGGACGTACCCCGCGATGCCCGCGAGCAGCATGACCCACAGATCCACCGGCCGCCCGTTGATGACATAGACCCCCACGCACATCAGAATGAGGATTGAGGGCACCAGAAGCACGCCCGGCAGGCGCTGGAACTGGGCAAAAACGCGGGTGGCGAGCGCACCGCCGAGACAGAGGATCAATAGCGAGGTCAGCAACATCTCCATCATGAACCCACCGACCAGCACGGGGTTCTGCTGAAAGAGCTGCGGCCCCGGCTGCAAGCCATGGATCACCAGGGCGCTCAGCACGAGTGCTGCCACGACGTTGCCCGGAATGCCGAGGGCGAGTGCCGGGATCATGGACGCGGCGTTGTCCGCGTTGTTTCCGCATTCGGCGGCTGCGACGCCCTTGGGATTGCCCTTGCCGAACGACGCTGGGTCCTCGTCCGCGTTCTTCGCGGTGTTGTAGCTCAGGAACGCCGCGACGTTGCCCCCGGCGCCCGGCAGGATGCCAACGGAAATGCCGATGCCCGAGGCCCGCAACCAAGTCGGGATCAGTCGGCGCAGTTCGCCTTTCTTGAAGGGCACCGCCTGCAGCTTCAGCGCTGCCGCGGAGAGGCCTTTGAAGTCGCTCTTCTCGGCCAGCTGGAGCACTGGCGGCAGAGCGTAGAGCCCCACCAGCACGACGATCAGCGGCATACCGCCGAGAAGCCAAGTCTGATCGAAGGTGTAGCGCGCCTGGCCTGACAGGTTGTCGAGGCCCATAGTCCCGATCCAGAGCCCGAGCAGGGCGGCCATGAGCCCCTTCACCGGGTCCGAGCCGACCATCACCCCGACCGATGCCATGCCGAAGACGGCGATCCAGAAATACTCCGCGGGGCCGAAAAGAAGCGTGACCTTGGCCAGGAGCGGCCCGACGGTCATCAGCGCGATGGCCGAGGCGATGCCGCCGATCGCCGAGGAGTATCAGGCCACCTTCAGCGCCTTCGACGCCTCGCCCCTCTGGGCCATGGGGAAACCGTCGAAGGTTGTGGCGATGGAGGCTGGCGTGCCCGGGATACGCAACAGGATCGACGGGATCGCGCCGCCATACATCGATCCGTTGTAGATGCCCGCCACCATGCCGAGGGCCACCAGCGGATCCATCGCGTAGGTGAGCGGCAGGAGAAGCGCGATGGCCATTACCGGGTTGAGCCCCGGCAGCGCGCCGATGAAGACGCCGAGGATGGTCGCCCCGACCATCGCCAGGATCGGACCGAAGGTCAAAACACCAACGAGCGCGTTGACGTAGAAGTCCATCTCAGCCCCCAGACCCAAAGAGGGTGAGGATCACCTCTCGCGGGAACGGTCGCTCGAGGAAGACTGAGAAAACCAGGTAGACGATGGATGTGAACACCGTCCCCATGATCAGCGCATAGACGAAGCGCCGGAAGCCCAGCGCTAACGGCAATGCCAGCATCAGGAGGAAGGACGCCGTATAGAAGCCGAGCGGCACCACCAGCGCGACGTAGACGACCGCGATGGCGATCGTGGTGCAGAACTTGACTGGCGCGTCGATCAGGACGCGCTCGGTCGCGGCGGTGGCGCGGACGGCCTTCACCGCGACGATTGCGCCCGTCAACGCCAGCAGGAGACCGAGCACCAGCGGATAGATGCCGCTTGCGCCGCTGTAGCTCGTTGCACCCCATGCGGCCGAGAGGCCGAACACCACGAAGAATGCTCCGAGTACGACATCCTGCTGACGGTCCATCCCTTTAGAGACCCAGAGCCTTGGAGACTTCGGCGAGCGCGTCGAACTCCTCCTGCAGCCGCTGCCCGAGGGCGTCGCCCTTCACGACGTTCGGCACCTCGCCCTTCGTGGCCAGGAACTCGACATAGCCCGGGTCGTTTACAGCGGCTTCGATGATGTCGGCGAGCTTCTCGACGATCGCAGGGTCCATCCCGGCTGGGCCGAGGATCGCGCGCCAAAGGAGCGTTTCCTTGTCCGTCATGCCGAGGGATGCGAGCCCCGACGCACCGGGCAGCGCCGCCACATCCGCGGCAGAGGTCACGATCGGGCAGACAGCGGTGCCCGCTTCCACATGGGGCAGCACGGTCGAGATCGATCCGCCATAGATGTCGACGTGACCGCCGAGGAAGTTCTGTAGCGACTCCTTGGCGCCGCCGAACGGGATAGCAATCGCGTCGATCCCCTTGGCTTGGAAGATGCGCTCGGCTGCAAGTTGCATGGTGCCGCCGATGCCGTCGTTGGCGTAGGTGTACTTGCCCGGGTTGGCGGCCAGTTCCTCGAGGAACGCCTCGCCGGTGCTGCCGGGGAAGTCCGCCATCACGCAGAGCGTGTAGGCGGTCTCTGAGGTCGAGGCGATCGGCGTGAAGCTGTCCAGCGAGTAGGCGACGTTTTGCACCTGCGGGACGGTCGTAATCGGGCTGTTCCAGGTGGCGAAGAGCGAATAGCCGTCGGGCTTGGCCTGCATGAACTGGGTCGCTCCGACGGCGCCGCCGCTGCCGGAGACATTCAGAATGGCGATGGACTGGCCGAGCGCCTCTTCGAGCAGGATCGCGAGCTTGCGCGCGCTCGTGTCGGTGCCGCCGCCGGCGCCCGCCGGGATCGTCAGCTCGATCGCACGTTCGGGATAATCGGCAAAGCTTGGAGTGGCGATGGCCGCGGCCGCGGCTGCGCTGAGCAGCGTCGATGTGAGTTTCATGTTTCTCTCCCTGGTCTGAGGTTTTGTTTCGTCACGTGATTTCGCTGCGGTACCGGAACTGCGCGGCGCTTCCCTGCGCCATCCGCCACTCGATCGCGTTGCCTTCGATGTCGAAGGCGGTGCGCCGGATCACGGCTAGCGGATCGCCCTCGTGCAGCTTGAGCTGTTTGGCGACCGAGGCCGAGGCGCGCCCGAAGGAAAGATCATCGGTCGCGCGCTTCACCAACACCCCGAAGCGCTCGAAATAGAGGGGGTACAGCAGCGGTCCGATCGCGGACTCGGGCAGGGTCTCGAACCCCGCGAAGCGGCGAGCCGAGACATAGATCTCCTCGAAGAGCACCGGCATGTCCGACAGGCTGCGCAGGCGGATGATCTTGATCGCGTCCGACGTGCCCAGAACGGTAGCAGCCGGCTCGGGCGCGGCTGTGACGCTCCGCAGCATCAGCGTGCTGGAGGGAATGGACAGGTGCGAGCCATCCGCCTCGCGCAGTTGGAAGAAGCGGAACAGCGTCGCGTCGAATGAGGGCGCGCGAACATACGTGCCCGATCCCTGGCGACGCTCGAGCAGGCCTTCCGAGACCAGCCCGTCCACGCCCTTGCGCACCGTCCCAATGGACAGGCCGTACTCTTTGGCCAGACGCGCCTCGGACGGGATGGGCTGTTGGGCTGTCCACTCCCCACTTGCAATGCGCCCGGCCAACGCATCGCGAAGCCGGGCATAGGCGGGAAGCCGATCGTCCGATGTGGCGAATCCAGTTGTCATTATGGTCGTCCCCGTGTGGGCTTAGTCCGTATTGACCCATTCAGTCAACTAGTCATATGTATGAATTTAGCAGGAGGAGCGCCATGATCGGATTTGACTGCCATGCGCATGTTTTTGAGGACACGGCGGTCGTCGCCGGGGCGCGCTACCGCCCGGTGTCCCCTGCGCCTCTGTCCGAGTGGTTGGCCCATCAGCGCGCTCACGGCCTGAAGGGCGGGGTGATTGTGCAGGTCAGCTTCCTCGGGACCGACAACACTCAGCTTTGCGCCGCCCTGTCCAAGCTGGATCGCCAGCTGTTCTGCGGCGTGGGCGTTGTTCCCTTAGACGTCGAGGACAAGGCCCTCGATGCCTTGGTGGCGGCCGGGATCCGCGGGCTGAGATGGAACCTCGTTCGCGGTGGGGACGTGCCTGACATGGAGGCGGTGCTTACACAGGCGTTCTTCGAAAAACTCCGCAGACGAAACTTGCATCTGGAGGTCCACCTCGAAGGCCCCCGTCTCGCCAAACTACTCGGTCCGCTCTCGGCGCAGGGTGTCGCGGTGGTCGTGGACCACTTTGGGCTGCCCTCCGAACCGGACCCGGCTGCTGACCCCATGATCAATGCCGTTCGCGGATTGAGCGACAGATCGACCCTATTCTTCAAGTTCTCAGGCCATTACCGCAGTCCGTTTGACCTTGCTCCCCATGCCCATGCATTGCGCGAGGCGCTGCCATCAGAACACGTTGTTTGGGGCAGCGACTGGCCGCATACACAATACGAGGCGCGGACTTCCTATGGTCGAACCCACAAGGCCATCAGGGATTGGGGCTGTTGGCATGACGGACCAGCCGTAAGCCTCCTATACGGCGTTGTAGAGACATAACATCGTCGGTTACATCGCAGACGCTGCTAGGACGGACGTTGAACTGAACAAGCTGGAGCGCAGCGTTGTTTGCATCGCGACGCCGCCCAGCAGGCGGATGCCGCGTTCAACACGAACGCCAGCTCCCGAGGACGCGATCGCGGGATCTGGGCGACCCACCTTAAGGCTCTCGGCCGCCGCGGTCGCGGCGACCGGCGTTTGCAATGCAAGCACTGTCCATCAAACCTGATCAGTACGGTGCGATGCGTACCCAGTTTTCATCGGCCTGTGCGATGTACTGTGGGATATCAGCCTGCCACTTCTTCTTGGCACCTTCGTGCACGAAGAGGTAGAGGCGGTCATCGACGATTTGCCAGACGTTCGGATCGCCTGGACGCTTGTAGTTCTGAGATGCGGCCCAGGCACAGTAGCCGTCATATTTCGGCGCTGTCGCTGGTGCGTATGAGGCCGGGTCAGCAGCGAATGCATCGCGGTTGGCTTCGCTAGCGAAGAACCACACGGCACCGTTCCAGAAGTGATGGAACTTGGCCTGTCCCATCGTCGCCTTGCCTTCCTTAAAGTAAGCAACAGTGTCGTGACCGCCAATTGCAACAGCAAGCTGGTTGGTCGCGTTCGCAGCGCTTGCAGCGAGCCCAGCCACTGCAATCACCGCAGCCAATGCCAATTTCTTCATTATGTTTTCCTCCATCGGACGTCAGGCGTACTCAGCAGAGTTCCTGAAGCGCAGGGGTGCCGTCGGTCGGGTTTCAGGCTGTCTGATTTGACAAAGGCAGATTGCTGGGAATATTTCCCATTGTAAATTGACAAGCTCTCACAAAGTGTTGTGGAATGTTGAGGACGGCGTCGCCGCAGACTGCTAGACCATGACGGGAGACCGCATTGGTTTGGCATGACCCCAAGCGAAGAAATGACGACCATGGCAAGCGACGATAAAGCCGCGGCTGAGCAGTCCCTAGCAGCGCTGATTACGCCGATCGCCCGGATTATGATTGAGAACGGCGTTGTCCTTAGCGATGCGATCGAAATTCTGAAGACGGCGCTTGTGCACGTGGCGATGGCTGAAGACCCAAGCGCTTCGGCCAGCCATGTCAGTCTGCGCACAGGCGTGCACCGCAAGGACATCAAGCGCATGGAGCGTCGTGACCCATCACCCGAACGCGCCATCGCTGCGGCGCGGGTTCTGACGCGCTGGCAGAGTGATCCAACTTTTTCAGACGGCGGAGTCCCGCGCTCCTTGGTGCGCGGCGGTGACGGTGGGTTCGACGCTTTGGTCCGTCTCGAAAAAATTGACGCGGCGCCGGCGACGGTTTTGTCGTTGCTGATCGCAGGCGGAAACGTCAACGAGGAAAGTGGCACCCTGCATTTCGTCCATGCAGCCGTCGTTCCGCGTGACCGCGCAGAAAAGCTGCGGGCAGCGGTGGCGACGCTCACGCCGCATCTGGCGACCACCGCTGGGAATGTTTCGGGCGACACGCCTCAGATGGATCAGGCGGTAAGGTATTCTCACTTGTCAGAAGAGGCCGTTGCTGAGCTCCAGGAATTGGGTGCAAAGCTCGCGAAGGAAATGATCGAAACCGTGAACAAAAGGGCGAACGAACTGCAGCAGTCGGTTGAAGGGTCGAACCTCTTCGTTCTTGGGGCGTTTATGCACAGTAAGGAGCATGAATGATGCAGCGACTGGTACTCGCCCTGATACTTTTTCTCAGCTTTGGAGTAACAAGCGCCGAGGAAAAGGAAGGTGGTATCATCGGCACGGGCGTGGTCGGCGAAGTCACGGCGCTCGACACATTCGAAGTTGCGGGAATGCGGTTCAATCTGCCTGAGACGGTTGTATTGACGGGTATCGATCGCATCGAAGATCTGCGAATGGGAATGACCCTCTCGCTGCGCGCCGCACGGGATGGCGAAGGCTGGCAAGCAACGGAGCTGCGGCATCTGCCGGTCCTGATTGGCCCAATCACCGGCGAGAACGAAGTCATGGGCGTGCCAGTCTTCGGGGATCTGCCAAAGGGTGGAGCGGTCGTGATTGATGGGTTCTGGTCAACGCAAGGGGTCGTCGCAACGCGTGTCACACCGACAGAGCGCGGAGTGGATCAGGTGATCGGTCGATATGATCCGGAAGGCTCTGTGGGAACAGTTCGGTTGCTTGGTGGACCCACGGTCAATGCCGAGCGAGGCGACGTGGTTATGGTCACTGGCAAGTACCAACGCGACGGCTTCGCCGTTGTCGACACGGAAATCGGCGTTTTCAAAGGCGCCGTTCCTGACTTGCTTTTGGTTGAAGGATTTTTTGACGAACCAAACCCAGCCGGGGACGCGATACTCCTGACCATCGACGCAAGGATGGCCTTGAATGGAGGTGCCGCGGGTTCAGACCAAAAGGTTCGGCGCTGCGCTCTACACGGTAGGGTCGATTATGAACGAAGCACACTGTCTGAAGGCGATGTCAAAACCATAGATGACTTCTGCATTAGTGAAACTCGGTAGAGTGATGTTTATAAGCATATCGGGTTATTGCGATGAATTTGATCGGTCTGATGATGATCAGGTTTGCTCAAGACACCTCGGCGCCGATCATCTTGAGACGCCAAACAGTCCGGCCCCAAAGTGCCCTCGGATACCGGCCACCGGCACCCGAGGCCATCACCCCTGTCGACCTGAGGCCGGTGATGTATCAAAAAGTCAACCGGACCACTCAGCCGGGGGTTGGGCCCCAAGGATGGGGTGTATCCGCGAACCGGCATCCATGGTCTTGAGGGGGCTGTCGAGCCCGGCAACGTCCAATACTGTGGAAGACAGACCGTGGAAGACAGGTGGGAGATGGCTCTCTTTGTCGCTTCTCGATCTCTCACTGAAGTCGTGAGAGAACTGGTGCCGGTGATAGGACTCGAACCTACGACCCCATCATTACGAATGACGTGCTCTACCAGCTGAGCTACACCGGCTGAAGACGGCGCTGCTGCGCGTCTCGGCGAGC
>JBCBTR010000093.1:0-8154 GCA_039818545.1 Pseudomonadota bacterium | reverse complement strand
TCTGTGGTGATCGCGGCCATGCCGGCCTTGCCGTCCGTACCCGGAACCTGAACGCCATATACGTTGGCGGTGGAAATGCCGGGCGCTTTGGAAAGGACTTCGCTGACTTCATTGGTGGCGACGTTCTCACCCTTCCAGCGGAAGGTGTCGCCGATCCGGTCGACGAAATAGATGTAGCCGTGCTCGTCCTTGCGCATCAGGTCGCCGGTGCGGAACCACATATCGCCGTCTTCGAAGACGTTTTTGAGCACCTTCTTGCTGGTCGCGGCTTCATCATTGTAGCCCTCGAAGCGCATCCGCGCCTCATCGCCGATCCGTCCGATGGCCTCGCCGGCTTCATTTGGTGCGGTGCGCATGCAGAACCCGTCCGCGTTCCGGACAGGCTCTTCGGATTCGATGTCGAATTTCACGAAGGCGATATTGTCGAACTTCGATGCCAGCCAGCCCGGAATACGGCCGACCGCGCCGACCTTGCCGTCATAATTGGCAAAGGACACATTGCCTTCGGTTGAGCCGTAAAACTCACACAGATGCGGGATGTTGAACCGGTCGAGGAAGTCCTGCCAGATTTCAGGGCGCAGGCCATTGCCGAAGCCGGTGCGGATGCGGTGGGACTGCTCTTTCGGGTGTGGCGGCTGGTTCAGCAGGTAGCGGCAGAGCTCGCCAATATAGACGATGACGGTCGCGCCCTCATCGGTGGCATCGTCCCAGAACTTGCTGGCGGAGAACTTGTCCCGAAGAATGATGCTCGCGCCGGTATAGAGCGCCATGCCGACGCCGCAGACGCCGCCTGTGCCGTGATAGAGGGGCAGGGTGATATAGACCCGGTCCCGGGCGGTGGTTTTGCAGGGGGCGATGAAGCTGCGCATCATGCCTTGTGTACGTAGTTGTGTCAGGCGCGCAGCCTTTGGCAGCCCGGTCGTGCCGGACGTGTACACATAAAGGCAGAGATCCTTGCCGCGCAGATGGGCGCGGAAAGAGCGGTCCGGCCGTTTGGCGGAGGAGGCTTCCAGAGCGGGCTCCAGATCCTGTCCGGCCCCGCCGCCGAGGTTCCAGACGGGCGGTGAGTCTTTCAACTCATGTGCGACGCCCGCCATCGCGTTGGCCTGTTCCGGCCCGCAGATAACGGCGCGGGAGTCAGCGATATTGATGCAGTGAGCGAGACCGTCGCCTTCGAGATTGCTGTTGATCAGGGCGGAGACGACGCCGATCTTCGACAGACCAAACCAGACAGCGACATAGTCGGGCCGGTTGCCCATGAAGAGTGAGACGGCATCGCCGGGCTTCAGGCCCTGATCCACGGCCCAGTTGGCGATGCGGTTGGCGCGATCATCGAGCTCGCCATAGGTCGTGATGTTGCCCTGAAAGCGGAAGGCGACATTGTTCCGGTGCTTGTCGACGGAGGCTTCCAGATCGTCGGCGACGAGTTGTTCGGAGTCGGGCTCAATGTCCCCAATCCATTTCAACGTCCGCCGGAGCGTCATGAATGTTTCGAACTCGCGCTTCAGCGTGGTGACAACATTCATGCGGTGTATTCTCCAAGATGACGTTTCCCACTGCATATTTGGCGTAGTCGGGGCCAGGTTCAAGCGGTCCACCTTGCACAAAAGCGCGTGTCTGCTACCTGCTGCCCCGCAGCGCGCTCGATGAAAGGTGCCCATGACCGATCCTGTTGCAGACCTTCTCACGCTTCTCGATATCGAGCGGCTCGAAGTTGACCTGTTCCGCGGCCAGAGTCCGGAAGGGGAAACCAATCAGCGTGTTTTCGGCGGGCAGGTCATCGCGCAGTCCCTCGTGGCGGCGTATCGAACGGTCGAAGACCGGCTCTGCCACTCGCTGCATGCCTACTTTATCCGCCCGGGCGATCCGTCGGTGCCGATCATCTATGAGGTCGACCGCTCACGGGATGGCGGCAGTTTCACCACACGCCGGGTGATTGCGGTCCAGCATGGCAAGCAGATATTCAATATGGCGGCCTCCTTCCATGTCGAAGAAGAAGGCTGGACCCACCAGCACGACATGCCGGAGGCACCGGCCCCGCTGGATGTGCCCACACGCGCCGACTATCGCGCGCAAATCGCTGAAAAGATCCCGGAAGCCTATCGCAAGGACTTCCTGCGTCCGCGTCCTGTGGAAATGCGCGAAGTCGATCCGATCGATTTTGTTGATCCGAAACCGCTGCCGGACATCCAGCAGCTCTGGTTCCGGGTGGCGCGGGAGATCGATGAAGCCCCATGGTTGCATCATTGCCTGCTGGCCTATGCCTCTGACATGGCGCTGCTCGGCACTGGCAACCGGCCGCATGGATTGTCCTGGATGGGCGGCAAAGTGATGTCGGCCAGTCTCGACCATGCGATGTGGTTCCATGGGCCGATCAGTTTCGACAAGTGGCACCTCTACCATATGGACAGCCCTTATGCGGGCGGTGCACGCAGTTTCAATCGCGGATCAATCTACACCGAATCAGGTCAGCTGGTGGCGAGCGTGGCCCAGGAAGGGCTTATGCGTCCGCGTCGGAAACGCTGAGCGCTTCTTCCTCTTCGATCTTGCGTACCTTGAGGCCCGTCACCTGATTGCGGTGGCGGCGCAGCACATCGAACCTGTGGCCGTGAAAGACGAAAGACTGACCCGGCTCGGGGATGGTCTGGGCTTCATGGATGACAAGGCCGGCGACGGTGACGGCTTCTTCGTCGGGCAGGGACCAGCCGGTGGCGCGGTTCAGATCGCGAATGGTCACCCAGCCGTCGACATTCACCGTCTCATCGGGCTGCGGGCGCACGCCCTGAACGATCACGTCATGCTCGTCGCGAATATCGCCGACGATTTCTTCCAGAATATCTTCGAGTGTGACGAGGCCCTGAAGCTCGCCATATTCGTCAACCACGAGCGCAAAGTGTTCCCGGCGGCTGAGAAAGCGGTCGAGCTGGCTTTGCAGGGGCGTTGTTTCCGGGATGAACCACGGCACGCGCAGGACGTCCTCGATCTTGAGGCTTGAATAGTCACCGGCGAGCGGCGTGACAGCGCGCAGCAAGTCCTTGGCGTGGAGCACGCCGATAATCTCTTCCTGATCGCCGCGATAGAGGGGGAGGCGGGTATGGGGGCTCGCCAGAGCCGTCATGACAAGATCTTCGGGCGAAAGGTCCGCGTCCAGCATCGAGATGTTCTTGCGGTGGATCATCACCTCCTCGACCGTCATGTCCTGAAGGTCGAGCGCGCCGACAAGCCGGTGGCGGGCC
Source organism: Pseudomonadota bacterium (assembly GCA_039818545.1). GTDB lineage: Bacteria > Pseudomonadota > Alphaproteobacteria > Caulobacterales > Hyphomonadaceae > JANQQC01. Next base: position 4,918 of record JBCBTR010000093.1, on the reverse strand, counting down.
GCTTCCTCCACACCGCCTTCCTGATGGTGGAGATCGACGACGCCGCGGATTTCTTCGTCGGCGGAGACAATGCTGCCAGCCTTGTCGACGCCGATGGCGCGCAAGGTCAGGGCGACGATGGCGCGGATGCCGGTGACGAACCAGCCAACGCAGGCGACCAGCCATCCAATCGGCCGGGCGACGCTCATCGCCATCTGGTCGGGTCGTGTGATCGCATAGGTTTTTGGCAGGACCTCCGCGAAAACCAGCACGAGGGCGGTCATCACGGCCGTCGCGATCGCCACGCCGCTTTGCCCGAAAAGGCTGATAAACAGGCTGGTGGTGAGCGCCGAGGCAAGAATGTTGACGAGATTGTTCCCGAGAAGGATCGCGCCGATCAGTCCTTCCTGATCTGCCAGCAGCCTGTTCACCGAAGCTGCACGCTTGTCCCCACCTTGCTCAAGCTGATGCATTCGCGCGCGCGAAGCGGCGGTCAGGGACGTTTCCGAGCCCGAAAAGAAGCCGGACATTGCGAGCAACACGAGAACGGCCACGATTGTGCCAATGATCATGCTTGTATCGTTTCCTCCTCAAGGAACGCTTCGACGTCGGCGAGATCCGCGTCGGGGTGAATAAAGGACTGGCCGATGCCACGCGCAAGGATGAGCGGCACGCGCCCAGCGCGGGCTTTCTTGTCCTGTGCCATCCGGGCGGCCAGTTGCGGCGGCCGGTAGGGGCCGCCCTCAAGGGCACCGACATGCGCAGAAAGCCCTGCGGTTTCAATGGCGCGGGCCGCGCGGGTGACGTCCTGACCGGTCATCAGGCCCTGACGGGCCGAGTAGCGCAACGCCAGCGCCATGCCGCAGGCCACGGCCTCTCCGTGCAGCAGGCTGTCGGCATATCCGTTTTCGGCTTCCAGCGCATGCGCGAACGTATGGCCAAGGTTCAGGAGCTGTCGGACGCCGCTCTCACGCTCGTCCTCGGCGACGATCCGGGCCTTGGCGGCACAGGACCGGGCAACGGCTTCAGAAATCGCTTCGGGCTTCAGCGCAATGACGTCTGTGCCATGGGATTCGAGCCATTCGAAAAAGTCTGCATCGTCGATGAGGCCGTATTTCAAAATCTCGGCATACCCCGCCCGCAGGTGGCGAGGGGGCAGGGTGGCGAGGATCGATGTATCGGCCAGAACAAGGCGCGGTTGGTAGAACGCCCCGACAAGGTTCTTGCCATGTCTGGTGTTCACCGCCGTCTTGCCGCCGACCGAGCTGTCCACTTGAGAGAGAAGCGTTGTGGGGATCTGGACGAGCCGCATGCCGCGCTTCATCAGCGCCGCGGTCAGGCCCGCAAGATCGCCGACCACGCCGCCGCCAAGGGCAATCAGGAGATCGTCGCGATCGGCCCCGGCATCGAGCAACCAGTCGAGCGCGCGTTCCAGCTCGCTCATCGACTTGCTGGCTTCGCCGGCGGGCAATGTATGCGCGCTGACGCTGAGCCCGCTCGATGTGAGGGCCGCTTCAAGCGTTGGCAGGTGGAGCCCGGCGACGGTTTCGTCGGTCATGACGAAGACGCGCGGGCGGCGAGCCAGCGGGGAGAGATGATTTCCGGCCTGCGCGATCAGACGGTCGCCGATGTGGATATCGTAGGACCGGTCACCGAGGGCGACCGTGACGGTTCGGTATGAGGAAGGTTCGGCGGTCATTGCGGCGACCATGTTTTCAGAGCGTCCAGTATGGCGCGAACGGTCAGGCTGTGCGGGCCGTCTTTGCTGGTCACGGTCAGGTCTGCCATCGAATAGATGGGTGTGCGTTCATCCAGCAGTTTCGACAAGGCCCCGCGAGGGTCCGGCGTTCGCAAAAGTGGGCGGTGGCTGCGTTTGGACACGCGTTTCCAGAGGGTCTCCAGATCGGCGTTGAGCCAGACGGTGACGGCTTTTTCGCTCATCAGCTCGCGTGTTTCGGGCGCAAGGAAGGCCCCGCCGCCCGTCGCGAGCACGTGAGGGGTCTCGTCCAGCAGGCGTTTCAGCACGGCTTTCTCGCCACGCCGGAACTCGTCTTCGCCGAGCGTGGCAAAGATGTCGGAGACAGACCGGCCAGCCGCTTTTTCAATTTCAGAATCGCTGTCGTAGAAATTTCGGCCAAGCGCATCGGCCAGACGTCGTCCGACCGTGGATTTGCCAGCCCCCATTAGCCCAACGAGCGCGATGGTCCGATCGGCGTATGGCGCGGCGATGGCACCCGCGTCAGCCTCGGAATATGTCTTTGCACTCATTGGTCTTTTCGGCTCCGTTCGAACAGTCCTATATGGGTCATGCGCGCGGGGCAATCGACCCGGCAGGCGTAGACTGGCCGTCAAAGGGACGATTTGCATGCGTAAATGGCTGATTCTGATTGTGATTCTGGCACTTGCCGTGCTGGGCGTTGCCTTTTGGCTGGGGCAGGGCGTGAATGACTATGCGCCGGAAGAGGGCGAGGTTCGCATCGAGATCGAGGAGGCGCTCTAAACAATGCTGGCGGCGTCTTGCGCGCGCGCCAACGGCATTTGCAGCGCCGGGGTGCCGGTGTTAGTTTAGCTGCTCACAAGCAGAAGAGAGCGACATGGATAACGTACCCGTCAAATAAGCCCGTTTCCTGGTGAATTGATGGAGTATGCCCAGTGTCCGCTCTGGTTGCAGACCAGCTGTCTTTCGGTTGGTCCCCCGACAGTCTTCTTTTTGAAAATCTCTCATTCGCAATTGGCCGCGAGCGTGTCGGACTATTGGGAGAAAACGGTACTGGAAAGAGTACGCTGATAAAGCTGCTGACCGGAGAGCTGTCTCCCGGCGGGGGCAGCGTGAGCCGAAGCGAAAAGCTGCTCTACCTGCCGCAACTCGCAAGTCCCTCGCTCAGCATCGCTGAGGCGCTGGGCGTCGACCAAGAGCTTGAAGCCCTCCGCCGCCTTGAATCCGGCGACAGCACGGACGCCGACTATGCATTGATCGGAGACGATTGGGACATTGAGGACCGCGCGCGCAAAGCATTGGACGAGGTCTCTGTTCCTCAACGCCGATGGAGCGACCTGCTTTCAACGCTGAGCGGTGGGCAGGCCATGCGGGTAAGGCTTGCGCGGGCCAGACTGGAAAAGCCGGACCTGCTGATCCTCGATGAACCGACCAACGATCTCGATGCGGCGGGTCTCGACAGCCTCTACCACCTTGTTGAAACTTGGACGTCGGGGCTGTTGGTTGTCAGCCATGACCGAACGCTGTTGTCCAAAGTGGATCGGATTCTGGAGTTCAGCACGCTGGGGCTCAAATCCTATGGCGGGCCGTATGCGGTCTACAAAGATGCCAAGACAACAGAGTTGCAGGCTGCGGAGCGGCGGCTGGCCAATTCCGAGAAGCAGTTAAAGACGGCCCGGCGGGCCGCTCAGGCACGCAAGGAGCGGGACGACCGCCGGGCCAAGCACGGGAAGCAATCAAAGACCGGCTCACTTCCTAAAATGGTCATAGACGGGATGAAGCGCCGGGCGCAGGCGACGGCTGGCCGCACGCAACAGCTCGGCGAGCGTGAGATCGCGACGGCGACATCAGACAGAGATGCTGCGCGTCAGGACATCGAAATCCGGGAACAGCTCGCCTTCGATGTTCCGTCATCCGGGCTTCCAGCCAAAAAGCGCGTCCTTGATGTTGAGGGGCTGACGGTTCGCTATGACACTGCCGGCGCGCCCGTGTTGCAGGATTTCAGCCTGCAGCTTGTCGGTCCGGCAAGGCTTGCTGTTTCGGGGCGAAATGGCGCAGGAAAAAGCACGCTTCTGAAAGCGATTTCCGGTCTTGTCCCCATCGAGAGCGGCATTATCCGGGTAGGTGTCGATCGACATGCCTATCTCCGGCAGGATGCGCTTGATCTGGATCTGGATGTGCGGCTCGTCGATTACTTTCTGGCGTGCAATCCCGAGCAAACGCCGAACGATGCCAGAGCAGCATTGGCCCGGTTCGGGTTTCGCAACATCGCCGCAGACGGGCCGGTCGCGCAGCTGTCGGGCGGAGAACGACTGCGCGCAGCACTCGCGACTGTACTGATGTCCGGCCAGCCACCTCAGCTGCTCATTCTGGATGAGCCGACCAATCATATGGACCTGGACAGCATCGAAACACTTGAGCGAGCCCTGACGGCTTATGACGGCGCGTTGATCGTTGCCAGCCATGACGGGTACTTTCTGGATGCCATCGGAATCGAGCAGACGCTCCAGCTCTAAATCGCATCGGCTGCGACGCTGACGGAGTGTTAAGGCGCGCCGATTAGCATTTTGCTATGAGCGATACCGCCCGGATAGATGCCTTTCTTGAAATGATGAGCGCCGAGCGCGGCGCGTCCATCAATACGCTGGACGCGTATCGCCGGGATTTGAGCGATGCCTCCGATTTCATGAATGGGGGGCTGGTCAAAGCTGAAGCCGGGGATGTGTCGGCATGGATGCGTGATCTGTCCGCACGCGGCATGGCGGCCTCGACCAGTGCGCGCAAGCTCTCGGCCGCGAAGCGGTTTTTCCGATTCCTGTTCGAGGAGGGTGACCGCAAGGACAATCCGACCGCGCGGATCGACGGCCCGAAGACGCGCCGCAATGTGCCCGATGTGCTGAGCCGGGAAGAGCTTGCTAGGCTCATTGACGCCTGCGGGGAGGATGCCCGCATGGCCTGCCTTGTAGAGCTGCTTTACGGGGCTGGCCTGCGTGCAAGCGAGCTCGTGTCCCTGCCAATGGGTGCGCTGCCGCGCCGTAAGGTCGGGCGCTGGGAGACGCGCGATATCATTGTCCGGGGGAAGGGTGGCAAGGAGCGGCTGTGCCCGCCCCAGAGGCCAGAGCTTCCAGCATCTGCCCAAGGCGCCGGCGGGTGAGATGGCCGGATTTCCCGCGTGAGGGAAACACGAAGCCAGTTCCGGCCATGGATTTCCCGCCCGCCTTT
>JBCBTR010000092.1:0-8165 GCA_039818545.1 Pseudomonadota bacterium | reverse complement strand
CCTGCTGATCCTTGCCGTGCTCGGCTCCATCCTAACCGGCGTTGCCCCGCCGACAGAAGCCGCCGCAATCGGGGCAGGCGGCGCGGCGCTCCTTGCGGGCCTTCGACTGGCCGATGAGGCGAACTCAAAGCTCACGCCTCTGCTGACGGCAGGGCTCGTCTCCGCCCTGCTGATCTTCGCGATGACGCGGTTCGTGGACCTTCGCTATGCGCGCGACAGCATTTCTGGCGGGGACTATGCGGCCATGGTCATCGTCGCGCTGGCGGCGATTGTTTTTCTCGCCGGTGTCGCGGCCGGGTTTCTTGTGCTGCGACGGGCCGGCCAGTTTGACCCGGCGCTGAAAAGCGCGGCGCACATCACCGGCATGGTCTTCCTGATCCTGATTGGGGCGACGCTTTTCAGCGTGATCTTCCGGGGCTTTGGCGGGGACGACCTCGTCGCCGATCTTCTGCGAGCGGTGCCCGGAGGGAAGTGGGGCGCGCTCGCCATGACCATGCTCGTCATGTTCGTGCTCGGCTTCTTCCTTGATTTTATCGAGATCGTTTTCGTGGTCGTGCCGCTGGTTGCACCGCCGCTGATCCTGTTCGGGTTCGACCCCGTCTGGCTCGCTATCCTGATGGCGCTGAACCTTCAGACCTCTTTTCTGACGCCGCCTTTCGGCTTTGCCCTGTTCTACCTTCGCGGGGCAGCACCTGATGAACTCCAGACCCTCGATATCTGGCGTGGGGCGATCCCCTTTATCGGGCTGCAGGTGCTGATGATCGCGCTGGTTGCGGCCGTCCCCGCACTGGCGACATGGCTGCCGAGTGTGATCGCGGGCTAGGGCTTTTCGGTTGAGCCTCCGCCGCAGATCATCAATGCTCGTCTGCAAACAAGTCGCTGGGAGAAATCGTCATGTCTGAGCCCGTCCTGAAAATCGAAGAACGCGGCGCGGTTGACTGGGTGGTGATGAACCGGCCTGAAGCGCTCAACGCCCTCAACAACGACATGATCGAGGCGTTGGCCTCATACTTCGAAGGACTGATCCGTCGCCATGACCGGCGTATCGTGGTGTTGAAAGGGGCGGGGCGCGCATTCTGCGCCGGGCTCGACCTGAAAGGCGGGGCGGGAGATCCTGAGGCGGCCAAACGCGCCCCGATTCATGCCGGGCTCGCTTTGCAGCGTCGTATTGGCGACATCTACCGCGCGATGCGCAGATGCCCGCAGCCGATTATCAGCCTCGTCTCCGGCGCTGCGGCGGGCGGCGGTTTCTCGCTCGCGCTCGCCTCGGACATTCGGATTGCGGCTTCGAATGCACGGATGAATTGCGCTTTTATTCGCATCGGCCTCACGGGCGCTGATATGGGCTCCAGCTACTTCCTGCCGCGCATTGTCGGCCTGTCCATGGCGTCGGAACTGATCCTGACCGGACGTTTTATCGATGCGGAAGAGGCGCTGGCGTCACGGCTTGTGTCTCACGTGGTTGCGCCTGAGGCGCTGGACCAGAAAGCCGAAGAGCTCATCGCGCACATGCTGGCAACGGCCCCGCTGAGCCTCAGCCTCACAAAGGAAGCGCTTGGGCATGCCGTGGATGCGCCATCCCTCGATGCCGCCATGGCACTGGAGGACCGTCACCAGATCCTCACCTCAATGACCGCGGATCACCGTGAGGCGCAGTCGGCGTTTCTGGAGAAGCGCGCGCCGGACTTTGAAAGTCGCTAGAACTTCACCTCGGGCACCGTCGACAGCGCGACGCGGTCCTCGCCAACGTCAAAGAATTCGCGTTGCTCGAAGCTGAAGGAACCCGCCACGATGGAGCCGGGGAACTGCTCGGTCGCCGTGTTGTAGTCCTGCACGGCGGAATTGTAGAAGCGGCGGGCTGCGGCGAGCTTGTCCTCGATCACTGACAGCTCATCCTGCAGCGACTCGAAATTCTCATTCGCCTTGAGGTCGGGATAGCTTTCAGCCAGCGCGAAGAGCTTGCCGAGGGCTCCGCTGAGCGCGCCTTCAGCCTGCGCCATCTCGCCTGCGGAGTTGGCGGCCACAGCCGAATTGCGGGCCTGAATGACCGCGTCGAGCGTTTCCTTCTCGTGCGAGGCATAGCCTTTGACGGTCTCGACGAGGTTCGGGATCAGGTTCTGGCGCTGTTTCAGCTGCACATCGATATCGGCAAAAGCCTGATTGACCCGCTGCCGCTTGGAAACGAGGCCGTTATAGATCGCGATCAGGGCGATCACGGCAACAACGACCACGCCGAGAAGGATAAGAATGATATTCACGGCGTCCTCCGATTCAAACCTGTCTCAGGCGTAACGGGGCATTTCGGCCGGCGCAAGCGGCAGGTGCTGCCCCTAACCATTGAACGTCCCCGAGCGCGGGAAGCCTTTCGGCGCTGATTTACCGGCCTGAGCACGCTTGCCGATCCACTCCTCCCATTCCGGGAAGGCGCGGTGACGGTCGCCCGTCTTCACGATCAGCCCGTCTTCCTTATGGAAGGTCATCAGGTCGGCGAGCTTGTCCTTGCCGCGATAGTTCTGGAGCTTCACCCCCTTGCCGCGAGACATTTCGGGCAGCTCATCCAGCGGGAAAATCAGCAGTTTCTTATTAGTGCCGATCACAGCGAGGAAGTCGCCCTCGACAGGCTGACAGATGGTCACGCGGCTACCCTTGGGCGGATTGACGGCCTGCTTGCCGGCCTTGCGGGAGGATTCAAGCTCCTTCTCCGGCACGATGAAGCCATAGCCCGCATTTGAGGCGACGACGCGTTTGCGCTCCGGCTCCAGTTTGAACATGGCGCGGATTTCGACGCTGTCATCGACATCGATCGACAGCCGGATCGGCTCGCCATGGCCGCGCCCGCCGGGCAGCTTGTCAGCCGGCAGCGTGAAGGCGCGTCCGTCGCCGGCGACCATGATCAGCTTGTCCGTGCTCATCAGTTCCTCGGAGAGATAGAATTCATCTCCGTCCTTGAACTTGGCGGCGCTTGGGTCGAGCCCGTGACCTTTCATCGCGCGGATCCAGCCCTTTTTCGACAAGACGATGGTGAGCGGCTCTTTTGGTGTGGCGGCCTCGAGGGCGGCATCGAGATCGATTTCCGGCGCGGCTTCGAACACGGCGCGGCGACGGCCGAGCTCGGTGTCCGGATCGAATACCTTGCGGGCGTCTTTCAGGGAATTGGCCACGGCCCGCCATTGTTTCGCCGTTGACCCAAGGAGGGATTGGATTTCCTCGCGTTCTTCCTGGAGCTTTGTATGTTCGCCGCGAATTTCCATCTCTTCGAGCTTGCGCAGGGCGCGCAGGCGGAGATTGAGGATGGCTTCGGCCTGAATATCCGTGATGCCGAAGCGTTCCATCATCACGGCTTTAGGCTCGTCCTCCTCACGGATGATACGGATGACTTCATCAATGTTGAGGAAGGCGATGAGGTAGCCGTCGAGCAGGTGAAGCCGCTTCTCGATCTTGTCGAGGCGGAACTCGGCCCGGCGGATCGTCACATCCCGGCGATGATCGATATAGGCCCGCAGAACCTCTTTCAGGCCCATTACACCGGGCGCGCCGTGATGGAGCACGTTCATGTTCAGGCTGAACCGGTTCTCAAGGTCGGATTGCTTGAACAAGCTCTCCATCAACACGTCTGGCTCGACCGTCTTGGCGCGTGGGACGAGGACGACACGGACATCTTCGGCGCTTTCATCGCGCACATCGTCGAGCAGGGGAGCCTTCTTGGTCTCGATCAGTTCAGCGAGGCGTTCGATGAGTTTCGACTTCTGGACCTGATAAGGGATCTCTGTGACGACGATCTGGTAAGTGCCGCGGCCAAGGTCCTCGACTTCCCATTTGGCGCGCATCCGGAAAGAGCCGCGACCCGTCTCATAGGCCTCCAGCATCGATTCCCGGCTCTCGACGATGACGCCTCCGGTTGGGAAGTCCGGCCCCGGCATGATTTCGACAAGCTCTGCCGTCGTCGCGCTTTTGTGGGAAATGAGGTGCAGCGCGGCATCGATGACTTCGGCCACATTATGCGGCGGGATGGATGTCGCCATGCCGACGGCGATGCCGGTCGCGCCATTGGCCAGAAGGTTTGGGAAGCCTGCCGGCAGCACAACCGGTTCGCTGTTAAGCTCATCATAGGTGTCGCGGAAGTCGACCGCGTTTTCGTCGAGCCCGTCCAGAAGCAGCTTGGCCGCTTCGGTCATCCGGCTTTCGGTGTACCGCATGGCGGCGGCCGTATCGCCGTCGATATTGCCGAAATTGCCTTGCCCATCGACGAGCGGATAACGAACGGAGAAATCCTGTGCGAGGCGGACGAGGGTGTCATAAATCGCGCTGTCGCCGTGTGGATGGAAATTACCCATCACCTCACCGACGATCTTCGCGCATTTGCGATAGGCCTGATCGGGATTGAGGCGCAGTTCGCGCATGGCATAGAGAATACGGCGCTGGACGGGCTTCAGCCCGTCGCGCACATCCGGCAGGGCGCGGGAGGTGATCGTAGAGAGCGCGTAAGCGAGATAACGCTTGGACAGCGCCTCGCTCATTGGCTCGTTGATCACACGGCCTTCTTCATGGCCCATAACGTCGCTCATGCGTTCAATTCCTTTAAGCGCGGCGTGATTCCAATATCTCTTAACAGATTGCGGCCTTTGGTTAACGAATGAAGAACATCCTGAATGCGCATTATTTGAGGTTGGTCGCCGGATGGATGGCGGCGCTGGCTGTTGGCTGGGCCGTGTTGTGGTTGCTGAACAAGTATACCCCGCCTCAGCATAACCCTTTTGCCGCGCTGGATCTGAGCGATCCCATCGGCATGGCGACCTACCGCAAATTCACCAACCTGAAGAATAATCGCGAAGCCTGTTTCTCGGCGCTGGATGCGACAGGCGTTGGTTACACGCCGATTCCGGACCGGGAGACGGGCGAGAATTGCGGGTTCAAGAACGCGCTGACGCTCGACCAGTCGATGACGCCGTATTCTGCAACGCTGTCGATGACCTGCATCCAGACCGCCGCACTCTACACTTGGGAGGTGAAGGTCGTTCGCCCGGCGGCAGAGGACCTGCTTGGCTCGGAGGTCGCGCGCATGGAGACCTATGGCGCGTACTCCTGCCGCACGATCGCGGGCAGCCGGCGCTGGAGCCAGCATTCGCGCGCCAATGCCGTCGATATCTCCGGCTTCCGGCTGAAGGATGGCCGTCTGATCGATGTGAAAACCCATTGGGGCAATGACGGCCCGGAGGGGGAGTTTCTCAAACGCGTCAGGGACGGGGCCTGCCGGGTTTTTTCCGTCACTTTGGGGCCTGACTATAACGCCGCCCACGCCGATCATTTCCATCTCGACATGGGACGAGGGGATGTCTGCCGCTGACGTAGGGGCAGCGATTTCTGCTGGAAGCCAGCCGTTTCGACCGATAGCTTCGCACCGCAGAACAGGAACAGGACCGTACTATGGAAGACCGTATCTCGATCGACATTTCCGGCGGCGTTGCCGATGTGCGCCTCATTCGCTCAGACAAGATGAACGCGCTCGACGACAAGATGTTTAAGGCCCTGATCGCCGCGACCGAGGCGTTGAATGCGGACAAATCCGTTCGCTGCGTTGTCTTGTCGGGCGAGGGACGTGCCTTCTGTGCCGGGCTCGATATGGGCAATTTCGGCAAGATGGCGGACGGGGCCGGGAGCGGCGTCTCGCGACAGCCGCTTGAAGTGCGCACCCACGGCATCGCCAACCGCCCTCAGCATGCGGTCTGGGGCTGGCGTCAGCTCCGCGTTCCCGTGATTGCTGCCGTTCACGGCGTCGCATTGGGCGGCGGGCTGCAGGTCATGCTCGGATCGGACATCCGCATTGTCCATCCCGAAACAAAGCTCTCCATTCTCGAAGTAAAATGGGGCCTGGTGCCAGATATGAGCTCAACCGCGATCATGCGCCAGATCGTGCGAGAAGATATTGTCCGTGAGCTGACATATACCGGGCGGATGTTCTCCGGCGCAGAGGCAAAGGAGTATGGCTTCGCCACGCACCTGTCCGAAACGCCGCACGAGGACGCGATGACACTGGCAGCCGAGATCGCGAGCAAGAGCCCGGATTCGGTACAAACGGCCAAGCGCCTCTATAATGAATTGCCGGACAAGTCCGATGCCGAGGCCCTGCTTGGCGAGTCCATCGCGCAGGACAGTCTCGTCGGTACGAAAAACCAGATTGAGTCGATCATGGCCGGAATGCAAAAACGCGCTGGCGTGTTCGAGGACTAGACGACCCAGTCCCCGAACACTCAGTTGCGTTACTCGGCTGCGTCTTCGTCGTTCTCATCCTGTTTCGCAGGATCGTACTTTGCGAACCAGCCCATGATGTTGTCGGTTTTGGCGACAAGCCGGCTCGGGCGCCCTGCGATGTAGTGGGATGAGCCCGGCACTCGGATCAGGGCGGTGTCGACACCGGCCAGTTTCAGCGCGGTGTAGAATTGTTCGGCTTCCCATGTCGGGGTCCGCCAGTCTTCCTCGCCGACCATCACAAGCGTCGGCGTGACGACATTCTCGATCAGCATGATGGGCGAGCGGTCGAGAAACGCGTCCGGATCTTCCCATGGCTCGGCGCGTATCCAGTGGCGTTTCACGAAGGCGGCAATGTCGGCGGCCAGTGCCATGGTCATCCAGTTGATAACAGGCTTGATGGTGGCCGCAGCTGCGAACTTGTCCGTTTTGCCGACAATCCACGCCGTCAGGATGCCGCCGCCCGATCCGCCGGTCACGAAGAGCCGGTTCGGATCGGCATACTGCTTCTCTACAAGATGATCGACGACACTCATCAGGTCGTCATAATCATAGCCCGGATAGGCAAGGTCGATTTCCTGAGCAAAGCTCTCTCCATAGCCGGATGACCCGCGCGGATTGGCATAGACGGTCACATAACCTTCCGCCGCATAGCGCTGGATCTCGGCGGCGAAACTAGGCGCATACATCGCGAACGGACCGCCATGAATTTCAAGGATCAGCGGGTAGGAGCCGTCTGCAGCAAAGCCAGGCGGCAGGGCGACCCAGGCTTCGATCTCCAGCCCGTCATGGGAGGAGGGCACCTTGATCTCTTCGATCGGTGCCATGTCGAGATAAGGCAGCAGGTCATCATTGAGCGCTGTCAGCGTGCGATCCTCGACATTACGTCCGGCCACCGCGATCTCAGCTGGCGTGTCTGGAGAGACCGCCGTGTAAGCAAAAACCGGGCGACGTGTGTCAGAGACGGAATAGCCGCCGCCTGCATAAGGCCGGCCAATCGATGTGCCGCCAATGCCCGTAATAGTACGCTCGACGCTGCCATCCATTTCGATCTCGACGACGGCCATGTCGCCAGCATCTTCGACCAGCGCATAAAGCGCGCGGCTATCGCGCCGCCAGGTGAGACTGGTTGTCTCCCGGTCGAAGCCGCCCGTGAGCAGACGCGCATCTGACCCGTCCGCATTCATCACGTAGGTGCGGGTCTGCTGCCAGGATTTCAACTCGTCATCATAGCCGAGATAGGCCACGCGTTCGCCGTTCGGAGAGACGACGGGGCTATGGTCCGGACCGTCCCGGTCTGTCAGGCGGGTCAATTCAAGATTGTCGAGATCCACGGCAAAAATATCGACCTCGATAGGATCGAGATCGCGATCTTCATTGGGGTTGCCCGTCACGAGAAGCGTATCGGCATCCAGCCATGTCGGCTGGCCGTAATCCACCTCGCCGGACGTGATCTGCCGGGGCGAGCCGCCATCCACAGGCAGGGTGAAAACCTGGCTGGCCCCTTCTTCAAGATAGCCCGCGCCGTCAAACCGGAAGGTGATGTCATCGAACACGCGCACGGGCTCGGACCATTCCGCCCCTTCAGGCGGAGTCATAGGGGTCGCAAAACTCGGCGTCTCGCCTTTGACGAACATTTCAAAAGCGATCGTCTCGCTATCGGGCGACCAAACCGCGCCGCTCGGGCCGGTCTCGAACTGCGCGAGAGAGAGGCTGTCGCCGCTATCCATGTAAAGGACGCGCAGCTCGGGCTTGCCGTTGGCGGATGTCGAGTAGAGCAGCTTGCTGCCATCGGGTGACCAGCGCGGCGCGCCGACAGATACGCCGCCAACGGCAAGCCCGAGCTGCGCGTCCTTTACATGGATAGCGGCGACAGCCTCTCTCTCGCGCAGTTCGAGACCGGCCCGAGCGGCGCGGTT
>JBCBTR010000091.1:0-8339 GCA_039818545.1 Pseudomonadota bacterium | reverse complement strand
CGCGTCTTCTCTGGATGCTCGAACGCCACCAGATCGCGCCCGGCGACCTTGAGCTGGAAATCACCGAGAGCGCCATGTTCCGGAACCGCGCGAACAGCCTGAAGCTGCTGCACGAATTGCACGAGGCGGGCCTCTCCATCGTGCTCGATGATTTCGGCACTGGCTATTCGTCTCTGTCGCTGGTGCAGGATCTGCCGCTGACCAAGCTGAAGATCGACCGCTCCTTTGTCTGCCAGCTTGATCGGCCCGGCCCCGGCGAAAGCATCATCTCGGCCACGCTCAGCCTGTGCCGCGAACTGGGCATCACCAGCTGCGCCGAGGGTGTGGAAACCAAGACCCAGCTCAAGCGCCTGCGCGAACTCGGCTGCGACTTTGCCCAGGGCTACTATATCGGCCGGCCAACCTCGGCCCTGCAGCACGCTGCGCACAATGAACTCGACGACAGCCCCGCAGACTGGCGCACGAAAGCCGGTTGATCGGCGGGCACGGCCTGCCTAAACCAGCGCCATGTCAGATGACCTTACCAAAAACCAGACCTTCGACGTGCCCGGCGGCTACACGCCCCTGCCATGGCATCGCGGCTTCGGGCGGCAGGTTGGCCCGCTCTATCAGCTGATCGGAGAGGACAACCTCATCATCTCGCGCGCCTTCCGCGTGGAAGAGCATCACACCAATGGCATGATGAACGCTCATGGCGGCATGCTCATGACCTTCGCCGACATGGCGTGGGGCACAGCGGTCGAGACCGACGACAATACATGGTGGGTCACTATCCGCCTCGTCTGCGATTTCCTGTCCGGGGCAAAACATGGCGAGTGGATCGAAGGCACCGGCGAGGTGATCTCGAAAGAACCTGACGGCATTCACACCGTCCGGGGCCGCATCTGGTGTGGCGACCGCACGCTGATGACAGGCACCGGCGTGTTCAAGGTCATCGAGCAGCGCGATCCCGACAAGCGAAAGCCAAGCCGCGGCGGCAGCTAAACGCCACGAAAAACGCCCCGACCCCGGGAAAATGATCCCTTAGGCCGGGGCGATCCCGAACGGCGAGGCGCAGGGCCGGGTGCGGGGGGCGAGCCCTCCGGCCCTAGTCGCCCTCCCCGCTCGGAATGTCAGGCGCGCCGGGCAACGCATATCGGATCGTTCCGCGCGCGCTTGATGTGACCGTCCATTGATCTCCGGGCCCCGCATCCGGGGCCACGTCCGTGCAGCGAACGCTGCCGGATTCGGTCGACAGGCAGAGGTATCCATTCTGGAGAATCCACCCGCCGACCTCGCCAGAGCCGGTGCGGTACGTCCCGTCGCCGGCGAACTCAGCAATGTAACCCTCATCGTCTGCCGGGAAGACCGCGAGGCCACCCTTCAGGATATCGGGCACTTGCTCCGTTTGCAGATTAATTTCAGGGTCCTGCGCATCGACAGCCGCGCCTGTCAGCGCCAGCGCCGCGCAAAGCACGGCAAGAGCACTTATGGGGCCGGGAATACGCATGAACAAAAACCCTCTCTCAGCCGGCAGAAAGCGGCCTCAACACGGACTAAATGCCGCTCCATGACCGGCCCGGTCAACGTTGATCGGACCGCCTTTCCTCGAATTAATCCTCCGGTCCCGGAGCATTGCATCAGCACGGCAATTTCAAGGCACGATTGCGTTCCTCGCCGGGCCATCTAATTAGAAACCGGACAGAAAAAGGGGCGACGCATGGCCGGAGCTGATGACGGGATCGTTAAAGACCAACCAGAGGAGATGCCATCGGAAGGCGGGCCTCTGGAGCCGTACAAGGGAGAGATCCCGCCGGCCCCCGGCTGGTTCACAGATGCCGTCTCCAGCGCCTATGAAACCCATCATATCGATGTCGACGGCGCGCAGGTGCGCTACCAGCGCTGGGGCCGCCGCGACGCGCCGGGGCTACTGCTTGTTCATGGCAACGGGGCCCACGCCCACTGGTACGACTTCATCGCCCCTTACTTCGCAGAAAAGTACAACGTCGCCGCCCTGACCTTTTCCGGCATGGGCGACAGCGACTGGCGCGATGAATACAATATGCGCACCTTTTCCGCCGAGCAGATCGCGGTCGCCGACCATGCGGGCATGTTCGAGCATGACATCAAGCCGATCATCGTCGCGCACTCCTTTGGCGGCTTCGTCACCCTGCTGACAGGGGCCGAGCATGGCGAACGCCTCTCCGGTGTGGTGATTGTCGACAGCCCGGTGAACCCGCCCGATCGCCCACAGGGCGGGCCGCCGCGCTCGGGCCGTCCGAACCGCGTCTATCCGGACCTGAAATCAGCCCTTGGCCGGTTCCGGCTCGCCCCGCCCCAGCCTTGTGATAACCACTACATCATGGACTACATCGCCCGCTGGAGCCTGAAAAAGACGCAGGCCGATGATGGCGAAAAGGGATGGACTTGGAAATTTGATCCCGCCATCTGGCGGCGTTTTCAGGCCGATATGGAACCTTCAGACATGCTGAAAGCGACCGCCTGCCGGATCGCAATCTTCCGGGGCGAGGAAAGCGCGCTGATGCCCGATGATGTCGGCGATTACATGCAGGCGCTGCTTGGCCACGAAGTGCCCTTCATCTCCATCCCGCATGCCCGTCATCATGTCATGCTGGACCAGCCGCTGGCCTTCATCGCGGCGCTGCGAACCCTGCTCGGAGAGTGGGACCACTCCGCGCCAAACAGAAGTATATGAATCGTTAACATATTGAAAAATAGAACTTTTTCGGAACAAGCGTTTCCCTGAAGAGTTGGAGTGATTGAACGCTTTTGTTCAGTTGCCGAGGAGACTCTCATGAACCGCTGGATCGTAGGTCTGACCGCTGTCGCCTTCCTCTCCGCGCCCGCCATAATGGCTGCGTCCACACGGACAAGCGCCAAAGTGGTGCAGACGACCGAGTCCAGCCAGATCTCCTCCTCAACCAGCGGCCTCAACAGATATGCGCTGGGATGGCTTGATACGAACAAGACGGCGGCAAGCGTCACGGCCGAGAGCAAAGACCGCAGGTCGAGAACAATGGACGAGAACGCCATTGCATGGAGCAATAGCGGCAAAGAGGCCGAAGCGGCGTCCGATGCCGCCGCTGGCGACGAACAGTTCGCCACGCTCGTCTCCCTGACCAGCGCCGCCAGCCTCTCCGACCAGCTGAATCAGAAGCAGCTGGAATACCTGCAGTCCGACGCTGGCCGCGACGACCTCATCGCCCTTCTGAAAGCACGTCCGATTGATGGCCCGCCGGCCGGCAACCCCCTGCCTGAAACCGAGCACGCTGGCCTCTACTAGACACCGGGGATCCCGGGGAGGGTCGGAACGAAAGCGTTCCTCAAGGGTTAATTTGGTGAGCACTGTCGCTCAGCAACTGAGGAGACTTTTTATGAAACGCTTGCTCGCAAGCACCGCCACACTCGCCCTGATCGCATCGCCCGCCATGGCACAGACCATGGAAACGGACGCTGAAGTGAACACGGCCGTGGAAGCAGACCTACCTGCTGAATACTCCACCAATGACCTGAACAGCATCGTTCTGGCGCAGATCGACAACGAGACGTCGACGATGACCGCCACTGACGATCGGGATCGCATGTTCCAGACCATGGACGAGCGCGAAACCACCGCCAGTAAAGACAAGGCCTACGAGACAACCATCGTGGACATTGCCGCTGGTGATGACCGGTTCTCAACCCTCGTCTCGCTGGTGAAAGCTGCCGATCTGGCAGAAACGCTCAGCGCAGAAGGCCCCTACACGGTCTTTGCCCCAACGAATGACGCGTTTGCCGCCCTACCCGCCGAGAAGGTCGAGTACCTGCAGTCTGAAGACGGCCGGGAAGACCTGACGGCAATCCTGAAGGCGCACGTCATCGAGGGCCGCCTGATGGCCGACGAGATCACTGAAGCCGGACTGGATGTCCGCTCTCTCAGCGATCAGCGCATCGACATCACATCCGAATGGGATGGCACCATCACAATTGATGGCGCAACCGTCATCAAGGGTGACATCGAAGCCGACAATGGCGTGATCCACGTCATCGACACGGTCATCGTGCCACAACCTGAAACGACATCAGACCAGTCGTAAGCGCACGACACTGACCAACACTTTTTGCCCCCGGCCCGTGCCGGGGGCTTTTTTGTCTAGTCGGATGGCATCAGCCCGCTTGGCCGGTCGGCGGTGTCGTCTTCGGTGGCCAACAACCGGGCCTGCCCCACCCAGTCATCGCGCTTGATGCGCCCCCGAAAGTGCATCAGCATCCCATCGACCCAGGAGACTTCCTCCTCGGTCCACTCCGCCACCTGCCAGAAATAGTAGACGCCAATCTCGTTCAGAAGCTCGCTGAGCATTGGCCCGACACCATCGATCCGCTGCAGGTCATCCCCGTCGCCGAAAGCGGCCTCGACCAGCAGGTTGGCCTGATCATCTGTGCGGCGGGCGATATTGATCGGGTCATTCTCGCGGGCCGGGCGCTCTGGCGCAGGCGGGCGCTGCACGGCACGCAGGTCCACACTCGATGCCCCCAAGGCACCACCATCCAGCCGGGTCTCAAGCTCCAACCGGGAGCTTCCTGAGTCATTGCGGGAGCGCAGCATGTGATGCACCGCCGCAAGGCCATATTCGATGGCCGTCAGGCGGTTCTCAACGGCCCCCATATCCAGCCGGTTATCAATCGCCCGCACCGAAGCCACGACCGGCGTCAGGTCTGGCGGCGGCATGTCGGCAACCGCTTCCTGCAGGCTCGCGAGCTGGCGCTCAACTGGCTCCAGGCCCGCAAACCGGCCAACATCGCCGCGCAGCGCGAGCACGAGATTTTCAACCCCCGCCAGCTTCTGCTCGACCGGCCCGAGCCCGGTATCCTTGCTGCGCAGGTCTGCCAGCGTCTGCTCAATGCTGAACAGGCGTTGCTGCAGCGGCTGCAGGTCGGGCTCGCGGATTCCCGACACGGCAGATGAGAGCGAGGCAATTCCAGCAGACAGCGAATCGAACTCGGCCTTCTGCGCGCCGCGCTGATCGTCGCCAAGTTCGGAAAGCTTCGTTTCAAGGCGCACCAGACGCGCTTGTAGTGGCTCAAGGTCCGGGCGTTCCGGTTTCGGGATCGACTCGATCGCCCGCTCCAGAGGTGACAGGTCGGTCCGCTCAGGCGCGGGCATCGCCGTGATCACCCGCTCCAGCGCATCGAACCGCGCTTCCAGCGGAGACAGGTCCGGCACCGGCGCGTCATCGATTTTGCCGGCGAGCACATCAAACCGGTCATCCATCCGGGCAAGGCTGCCGCCTTTCAAATCGTCCAGTCCTGAGGAGGCAGAGGTGATCGCCGCTTCCAGATCGGTGATCCGGTCCTTGAGTGCATCGATCTCGCCGAACTGTTCCTTGATCGGAGTAAGGTCGGTCTCGGGAATGTCAGCGATCGACGTCTTCAGTGCATCGAGGCTCGTGCGGAAATCATCCCGCGTGACCGTCCCGCCGCCAACGGTTTCCGCCTCGTCTTCGTCGCCCTCGCGATGCAGCCACCACCAGACAAAGCCGGCCCCGCAGGCGGCTGCCAGCAGGAGCAGCAGGAAAATTTGAAAAAGCAGATACCACATAGCGTTACTCGTCTGTTTCCCGGGCAGGCGGGCGAACCACCCGCACTTCTATTCGTCGGTTACGGGCCCGGCCCGCGACCGTGCCATTGGTTGCCACAGGCTGTGTCTCGCCAAAGCCTTCCGCCACCAGCCGCTCGGCCGGCACATCCCGCGCGATCAGCTCTTGCCGCACAGCCTCGGCCCGGCGCAGGCTGAGATCCGCGTTGAAGGCGCTGTCGGCGGTGCTGTCCGTATGGCCTTCGATCCGAAGCATGCCCGGACAGGCGCGCACCCGGCTGGCAATCGCATCAAGCAGGATGTCGCTCGCGTCATTGATCTCCGCGCTCGCTGGCGCAAACTGGATCCGCGCATCGCCCAGCAGCGCGGCCAGGCTTGTCTCGCACGAATTGACGGCCTCGCTCTCCATCACAATGACCGGGCCAAGTTCCCCGAGCTCCGGGACAGCGGAGGCCGCTGCTTCAACCGTTCCGGCAGCCCCGGGTTCCGATACTTCGCAGCGCAGCGAGAAGCGCTCGAACTTGAACGCCGCCTCCCCTCTTTCACATTCCACCACGGTCTCGACGCCGCGCGTCGCCATGGCCGCATAGCCCTCTGGCGCGACCACGTCGGTCACCGTCAGTTCGTCTTCGATGGTTTCAAGCCGCGGCGGATCAAGCGCCTCGTTTGCGGCGTCCAGAATGGCGTCGCGGGTCGCCTCGTCCGGCACGCCGCCAGACAGGGTCAGCACGCCGCCCGTCAGGTTGAACGTCCAGTCCGGGCTCAGCTCGCGGCTGCCGCGCGTCTCGGTCTCGGTCGGCGCAATCACCTCCTCGATCACTTCCACGGGCCTCACGGTAAAATCTGCAATGACGGGCCGGGCCGGGCGCGCGAGGCCAAACGGCGTTGCCGCCCGCGCGGACCGCACAGCCGCCACAAGCGCATTGCCCTCACTGGCGGATGGCGCTTCGCCGGACAACCGGACCTGCTGCCCCGACACTTCAATCCGGGCCCAGCTCGCATCGCGTTCGGCCGCGACCTGCTCCGCCGCCTGCCGCGTCGGCGACTCGACCGCATAGGGCGCGAACACAAAGAAGGAGAAGAGAAACACCAGCGCGAAACCGATGAGCGGCACCAGACCATAGGGCATGAATGGCAGGCGTGGTCCGTCCACACGCCGCTCATACCACAGGCTTTCTGCCTGCGTTGTGCTCTCAGCGATGTCCTCGCTCAATGTCGGCCCCTTACTGCGGAGATTAACCTATCGGGCAGGCCCCCCGCTGAAAAGCCGGCACACTCATGAAGGGAATTCCACTCGCGCGCGGGGGCGGTCTTTCTTCGCAGGTTATCGACGATCAGTATCACTAAGTTTGCGAGCATTCACTTTTTTGTTGCGTTACCGTAATGATTGTGTACGGTCATTTGTCCGGGGGGACGCATGAAGATGATCTTGCTCCTTATTCTTACTCTAAGTGGCTGTGCACAGGTCGACCTGACCGCTACTGATAGCGAGGCTAGCCGCTCGACACATATTGGCGTCGTCACGGTGTATCGTCCGGCGGCAGATGCCGACGCCACCGTCCGGCAGGTTCGTACAATCGGCCTATGGGCCGGACATGACAGTGTCGGGGCCGGCTACAAGAACCACCGTGACATCAGCGTCTCGCGCGACTGCCGTGTCATCTTCATCATCGACAACATGAACCAGCTGAACGCGTCGATAGACCTCGTCTCATCTACGCTTGGCCTTGAGGGGGATCAGATATGCGTCGCGGAATGATTGCGGGGCTTGGTGCGACGCTACTACTTGGCGGATGCGTGCTCAGGGCAGATCATCCGCACAATGATGTGTTGTTGTTTGCCACATCGACGGAAATCGGACTTGACGTAGAGGCTAGCGTGCAAAACGCCGGCATACCGGACTTCACTATCGGCTACGAAAGAGATGAAGGTGTGTGGATGCCGTTGCGGCCGAATGGCTTGCCGGCCCAGCTTCATACGCGGGGTTTCATTGGTTCGGTCGCTCGCGCTCTTGGTCAGGGCCAGACGATCAATAAGGCAACGATCGACGCGTACTTCAAGAGCCTGTCGGCACAGACACAGCAAGACATGTCCCAGCAGTATAAAACGTGTTCGGAGAACCTGAGCGCTGAGATGGATAAGGACAGAGCAGCTAGCATTTGTCTTCTCGCGGTTTTACCTCCTGACAAATACGTCTCAATGGCGAGTGGTGTAGAAGCCGGCAAGGGAGGCTCGAATGTTGAACTTGACACATATTCGGTCTTCGCAAGCTTCGGCGCGCGCGGCGAAGTTGGAGAGAATAAGGCCAGTGGGGGCATCGCCCAGTTCTTTGCTACCGGAATCGCCGCTCAACGTCTTGGAGCCAATCCTCAAGTGGGCATCGCGCTGAACACAGCCGCTCCTGATGCGATTGAGAAGCGAGCGGCGGCCGACGAACAAGAGGCCAAGACCGAAGAAACTAAAGCGATGATAGCCGCCCAAGGAAAAATCGAGGCCGAAGAAGTACTGAAACTCAGAATTAAAGCTTGGGACGGTTGCGGCGACCCCGCAGCCGACAATGCCAATTTCATAAAGATCGTCGATGCCACCAAAACAGCCGCCGACGCTAGGGGCTGGCTCTACTCAGACTGGGCGGCATTCAAACAGGCTAATACGCTTGATAAAGCGAAAGACTTTATTCTTGAAGATGAAGAAGGCGAACTAGTCTTCATGCAGTCCTTCGTCACTGCGTTAGAAGCCGTTTGCAAATGATCCCCAGCCGATT
>JBCBTR010000090.1:0-8462 GCA_039818545.1 Pseudomonadota bacterium | reverse complement strand
TTCCATAGGCAGGAAGTGGGTCGTCCCGCGTTTCTCTTTCAGGATCAGGGCCGGGTTCTTCCGCGCCATCCGCGCAGCCGCCTTGTCTGACATGACCGAGCCACGCGCAGCACGAAGGATCGTGATCGGGATCTTCTTCTTGCGCACTTTGGAGAGCGCGCTCCAGGGCCGGTTCCTCTGGGCACTGAAGGTTGCTGCTTCCCATTTCGGTTTGCACAGCAATTCCCAGACCTGCTCATCGCTGTCATGGGGATTGTCATCCACCCGGTCGACTCCATCCAGAACATAGTCGGCCAGAAACGGCTCGCGCCACGTGCTGAAGATCGGCTTCTTCTGATAGCGCTGCATAACCTCTTCCGGAGACGAATACCGCGACCGCCGCTTGCGCGCGCCGCTCGCCATCCCGCCCCGCCCCATCAGGAAACGCATCACAGGTGAGAAAAGATGGGTCCAGAAATAATAGCGCGCGTTCAGGATCACCGGATCTGCCAGTACAAGCCCCTTCACAAGATCGGGCCGCTTGCCCGCGACCATCAGCGCCACGCATCCGCCCATGGAATGCCCGGACAGGACAACACCCGCCGGCGCGTTCTTCTCGATCCACGCGATCACATCATTGCGGTAACGGGTCCACGACACGAGCCGCCCGGGCTTGGCTGGCAGGGTCGTGCGTCCATGCCCGCGCAGATCAAGCGCCGCTATCCGCGTGCGCAGGCCGAGCGGGGCGAGCATCGACTGATAGGTCATCGCGTTGAAGCCCGTCGCGTGCAGCCACAGCGCGGAGTATGGCTTGGCCGGGTCGCCGAACTCGATCCCGGCGATCTCGCCTTCAGGTGTTTCGTGGCGAAACCGTCTCATTATGCGGCGGACCCAAACACGCGTCGCAAAATCTCGCTGGTGCGCGCCACGGGCTCCTCGCGGATCTTCTTCTCTTCGGCGGCCACATAGAGGAACAGGCCATCAAGGCCGAGATTGACCGCATGCGTTGTCAGGTCTCGCCGCAGGCCGTCGGAAACAGAAGACAGCCCGTACTGCGCCGTCACCGAGTTGAGGGCGGTAAACGCGCCGGACGCTGACAGCGTAGATTCCACATGCGGGCGGAAGGCATTGCGCAGGCTGTCTTCGGTGCGCCCGCGCAGATAGTCCGTCGCCGCCGTGTCTCCCCCACGCAGGATGCCCAGCGCATCTTCCAGCGTGATGGACTGCACAGCCCCCAGCACGAGACGCTTTGCTTCTGGCACGGCATCCTCTGCGGCGCGGTTCATCCGCAGCTCAAGATCATCCAAGGGCTGAGACAGGCCGACACTTTTGAGGTTGCTCTGAAGCTCACCAAGGCGACCGGGGAGCGGAATGCGCACTTGCGGATCGCCAAAATAGCCATCGGTCCGGCCAAGCGTTTGCGCGGTCAGGTTCACACCCACCCGAAGCGCTTCGCGCAGACCCTGATCAATTTCAAGCGTGGAGAGGCTGGTCTCACCGGCAGACGTCGTCGCACCCGGAAACCGCTTCTCGACTTCACTGAAAATCTCACCGACGCTTGCGCCGTCCGTGCTCTCACATCCTGCCGGAAGCAGAAGCAGGCAGAGCGCAGCCGCGATTGATGGCCTCATGACCTCTCTCCTCCGTTCGCCCCCGAAATGATAAAGCCCTATTCGAACAACAGATCAAAGCCTTAAAGCCATGCAGGCCGGCTTGCCGCAGCGTGAATGGATGTCTGGCGGCGATCTGCGTGTTACAGTACGCCCAAAGGGAGATTGCCATGCTTAAAAAGACGTATGAATGCTTCGCCGTCGAGATCGAAGACAAGATCGCGCATATCCGGATGAACCGGGCCGAGGCGCTGAACACGATGACCCGCGCCTTCTGGAACGAACTGCCTGAAATCGTGCGCGCGATTGACCGCGACGCGCTTGCCCGCGTCATCGTCATCTCCTCCACAGGCAAGCATTTCTCGGCCGGCATGGACCTCGCCAACTTCTCCGGCGGCAGCGGCGAGAAATCCGATCCTTATGTCCGCGCCGAGAAATTCCGCAGCGACATTCGCCAGATCCAGTCTTCCTTCAATGCGCTTGAAGATGCCCGCATGCCCGTGCTCTTCGCCTGCCATGGCGGCGTCATTGGCGGCGCGATCGACATGATCACCGCCGGCGACATTCGCTGGTGCACGGCAGACGCATGGTTCTCCATCATGGAGACCAACATCGCGATGACGGCAGACGTCGGCACCTTCCCGCGCCTGCAACGCTACATCCCCGAAGGCTGGGCCAAGCAGATGGCCTATACCGGCGAGAAGATCAGCGCCGAGAAAGCCAAAGAGATCGGCCTCGTGAATGACGTCTTCGAAACGCATGAGGAGATGATGGACTTCGTGATGGGAAAGGCGCGCGAGATCGCCTCGAAAGACCCGCTCGCGGTCACAGGCTGCAAGACGCTGATCAATTATGGTCGCGACCACACGACCGCCGACGTCCTCGATTATATCGGCGTCTGGAATGCCGGCATGATCCCTCCTTCCCACATGCAGGAAGCCTTCAAGGCTCGCATGGAGAAACGCGACGCCGAGTATCCGGACCTTCTGCCTCTGCGCGACACACCGATGTAATGACAGATGGTGAGGGGCACTCTTGAAAGGCTACATGCCTGAAACCTTCGGCGAGCTGAACGCCGAAGACTATGACGCCCTGCACGATCCCGGCACAACGGAGGCCTCGGTCGACCTGATCGAGGCCCTCGCCAACAATGGCAAGGTGCTGGAGCTCGCCATCGGGACAGGCCGCGTCGCCCTGCCGCTCGCCGCGCGCGGGCTGGAGGTTCACGGCGTTGAAGCCTCGCAACTCATGGTCGACCAGCTGAGAGCGAAAGACGGCGGCGCGGATATCCCGGTCCTGATCTCGGACATGTCAGAGTTCCAGCTCGACACGCGGTTCGACTTCGCCTTCCTGATCTTCAACACGCTCTTCAACCTCACCTCACAGGACGCGCAAATCCGGTGCTTCCGGACAGTCGCCGATCATCTGGAGCCGGGCGGCGCGTTCCTCGTCGAAGCCTTCGTGCCGTATGTAACGACCTTCACCGACAATCAGCGCCTGCGCACCCGCCATGTCGGCATGGACACTGTTTTCCTCGAAGCGATCACCCACGATCCGGTCGAGCAGATGTTCAACTATCAGCGCGTCCTGATGACACCCGATGGCAACCAGATGACACCGCTCCCGATGCGCTACGCCTGGCCGGCGGAGATAGACCTGATGGCGCGCCTCGCGGGGCTGGAGCGCGAAGCGCGCTGGGGCAGCTGGGACGGCAAGCCGTTTACCGGCAAGAGCGAGATGCACGTTTCGGTATATCGGAAGCCCGCTTAGAGGCCCCACCAGCGCAGACGCGATCTAACGGCGGTCGGACATCAAATGTCGACCCGGGGTCTGAAGGAGACACTATTCGTTTCCAAGGCAGCTGTCCTGATGCCGGCGATCTTGTTTCGAAGCGACAGAGAACGAAGTGGCCAGTAGAACGCCGAGATAAACACCTCGAAGTAAGCGTTCGATGCCCAGTTCTTTCCAGTCAACCGCCTGGCCAAGCGCATACAAAAGAAAAGATAAATGAGCACCAAAAGGACCACTGAGACCGACCCTACCACGTCTAACAGCCCCCCCGCCTCCAAAGCCGCAGAGCCCTGAATTGCTGCCGAGCCAAACATGGCAGTTAGGCAAACAACAGATAAGAGAAAGAGTGCGGTGAGGGCTGATCGATCTTCGAACTCTACGCTGCAGTTCGCTGCGTAAAGCCATGCAACTTGGAGCACCCCTCCGAATGAGAACAACGAAACTGAAACAAGTCCCCATGGTGCGGGTGCTGCCGCGACCGCCAATCCATAGATCGTAAACATCGCAACGATAACATTTTTCGTATTCTGGAGGAGTCGATTGTGCATACCGACGCCAGTCTAGGCCCAGAGATCTATGATGTCTCTTCCGAAACCGAAAGCCGCTATTCCCCCTAAAGATCCCGCCAGCGGACATCCATGCCAAGTTCAGCGAAAATCTCATTCCAATAGGCCGTCAGCGGCCCGCGCTGGAGATCGACATAGCGCTCGCGCGGGATGAGGCGGATTTCGAGCTCTGCCCCGCGCAGGCCATCGCCGAACCGGCCGATGATGATCTTGGCCGCATCGCGCGGCTCAGGCAGCCCCTCCGGCATCTCGCCGGCCCCGCCATAGGCGGTGAATACATCAGAGTTCTGTAGCATGTCCGAGACCAGCAGGATCGAGCGCTCTGGTGCACGGCCTGAGAAATTCTCGGTCTGCGCCAGCCGCGCCAGCGCTTCGAGGATCGGGCTTGCCGGGGCTTCTTTCGGCGTCACCAGATCATCGAGGATCGCCTCCATCGGCGCTTCGAACAGCTGCGCATAGCGCTCCTCGATCATCTTCGGATTCTGAAAGAGCGGGTTCACCTGATTGCCGCGCCCCGGATTACACATCGACATCTCGCCGCGCGGATTGAACTGGCCGCGCTCGTCGAGCTCAAACAGCGTGAACCGCTCGCCCACCGTCAGCTCGTCGCGCGTGCGCCGGATGGCCGCCGCGATCAGCCCGGCCTCGGCAGAGCTGTACTCGTCAGTCTTGTCGATGATGACAGCGGTGTGCGGCGGCAGCGTCTCGGAGACCACGCACAGTGTGTCCTGATCATAAGGTTCAGGTTGCAGGCTCCAGAACAGCCAGCCGCTGATCCCCAGCGCAGCAACCACCAGTACGATATTGATCACCGCCTGACGCTGCTGCTTCGCCTTGCGCCGGTTCTTCCTGCGCCGCCCCATTAGCGGCCTCCCCGCCTCGCACCGCGCGCGATACGCTGCACGATCTCGTCATCAACGCCGAACTCATCACCCAGCACATCGGGATCAGACGTCAGCAAAGCGCGATAGTTCTCAACCCGCGCCCGCAACATCGCCCGCAGGCGTAGTTCGTCATTCCGGGAGAGCGGTTTGTAGCCCTCGCCCTTCGGGGTCTCATCCGCCTTCTCGTCTTCATCGAGCGGCAGGCCGACAGCGAGGCGCTTGGCTTCGGCCACCCAGTCCTCAATCGCTTCATAATAATCATCGAGCGAGTCCTGAAGGTCGACGCGCGACTTCTCGAATTCCCGCGCCGCATCGCTCAGCCCCGGAAAGCTTGCATCCGCGCCGCGCCCTTCAAAAGCCGCGAGCGCGGAGATCGCAAGGCCGAGTGCGAACAGGACCATGGCGTCCAAAGAGTGGATCGCGAATGGCCGGCACATGGCGTTCGTCGCGGCCCCGCCAATGGACAAGCCGATCTCGGAATTCAGCACGGCTTCGCATGTCTCGTCATCGACCCATGGCCAGCTGAAATCCCGCCCGCCAACAAAGGTCAGCGGATGGGCTTCCCCGGCCTGTACGGCGGCAATCGCTGCGTTTATGTCATGCGAGGCTGCAAGGTCGATCAGGTTTCGATAGTGCGCCGCTGAAAGATTGACGAGCAGGACAACCGTGATCCCGGCCAGCACGGCAAACACGCCAAACAGTTTGAAATAGTTGCGGGCATCCCAGCGCGCTGGCGCAAGCCAGTTTTCCGCCGGTGTGCTCGCATGGCGCAGGCCCCAATAACCGACGATGAAGAAGCTCACCGATACGTTGGCGATGGACACCGCTGCCGCCTGAAACAGGCCGCCGGAAATCCCGAACTCGCTTTGCTGCGCGAAGAAGTAGGCGTTGGCGGCGCTCTCGAACAATACGAGCAGCGCAATCACGGAGAGCTGCAGAATACGGACATCGGGATGGTCGGAGACATAATGCACCCCGCGCCCCAGCACGTCTCCGAGTTTCAGTTTCCGCTCGCGCGGCGCATCGCTTTGAGCACTATCAGTCGTGGAGGATTTCTGCGGTTTTGTAGGCTTCGGCATCCGGCCGCCGCCCAGTTGGCGGAAGCGGTAGAAGCTCAACATGGCGCGGGCGGCATAGTCGGCCTGCACCTTCACTTCGTCATATTCGGGCGTTGGCCGCTCGGCCATCACGCTGACAAGATCGACCTCGCCGGGCGCACTCCGTACGTCTTCGGTATCCGGACCCATACCCTCACCCCTCCATCACAGTCTTTGTGTAGGCCAGTTGCCGGACAGAGAACAGGGACGCCGACACTGCTGCTGATGTTACAGCCTGAGCCTATATGACCGATGATTCATGGCGGGATGGCGCCAGAATTGAGTGATTACAGCGACTTACTCAGCCGCCGCCGTCTCGGCGGTTCCAATGAACCCGCCAGACTGTCTCGCCCAGAGACTCGCATAGAGGCCATCGCGCGCGACGAGCGCCTCATGCATGCCCTCCTCCACGATTCGCCCCTCATCCATCACGATCAGCCGGTCCATCGCGGCAATGGTCGACAGGCGATGCGCGATGGAGATCACGGTCTTGCCCTGCATCAGGTCGAACAGGCTGTCCTGAATGGCCGCCTCCACCTCGGAGTCGAGCGCTGAGGTTGCCTCATCGAGCACGAGGATCGGCGCATCCTTCAGGAAGATGCGCGCAATGGCGATCCGCTGACGCTGGCCGCCGGAGAGTTTCGCGCCGCGCTCGCCGACATGCGCGTCGAACCCGCTGCGGCCGTCCTGGTCTTCAAGCGACTCGATAAACTCCAGTGCGTTCGCCTTGATCGCCGCGACGCGGATTTCCTCCTCGGTCGCATCGGGCCGGCCATAGGCAATGTTTTCGCGAATGGTACGGTGAAGCAGCGAGGTGTCCTGCGTGACCATGCCGATCTGCGCGCGCAGCGAGTCCTGCGTCGCCTCGCGGATCGGCTGGCCATCGATGAGCACGCGCCCCTCCTCCACATCGTAGAAGCGCAGCAGCAGGTTCACGAGCGTGGACTTGCCCGCGCCGGACCGGCCAACAAGGCCAACCTTCTCACCCGCGCCGATCTTCATATCGAGATGGTCGATCACGCCTTCGCCCTTGCCATAGTGGAAGGAGACATCCTCGAACGTGATAGAGCCGCGCGAGACGTCCAGCACCTTCGCGTCCGGCGTATCGGTAACGGCCCGGCGCTTGGAGAGCATCGACATGCCGTCATAAACGACGCCGATATTCTCAAACAGCGCTGCCACTTCCCACATCACCCATTGGGACATGCCGACAATCCGCAGCGCGAGGCCGAGCGCGACGGCAATCGCGCCGGCGGTCACCGCGCCTTCCATCCAGAAATAGATCCCGATCCCGGCGACTGAGAGGACGCACACCGCATTGTTGAGATGCACAAGGGCGTAGAAACCCGTCACCAGTCGGAACTGGGCATGTACCGTGCGCAGGAAGCCCCACATGCTGGACCGGGCATAAGCCTCTTCGCGCCCGGCATGGGAGAACAGCTTCACGGTCGAGATGTTGGTGTAGCTGTCGACGATCCGGCCTGTCATCGCGGAGCGGGCATCGGCCTGCGTTTCTGAAATCTTGGTCAGCCGCGGCACGTAGTAGATGGTCAGCCCGGCATAGACGATCAGCCAAAACGCCAGCGGCGCGGCGAGGCGCAGGTCCGCGCTCGCGACCAATACGATCATCGTGATGAAGAACACAGCCGTATAGACAAAGACATCCAGCAGCTTGATCACGACCTCGCGCACGGCGAGCGCGGTCTGCATCAGTTTCGCGCCAACGCGTCCGGCGAACTCGTCGGCATAGAAACCAACCGACTGGCCCAGCAAATGCCGGTGCATCCGCCACCTCGCGCTCATCGGAAGGTTGCCATACATCACCTGATGAACGACGAGCCCCCAGAGCAGATGGCCGAGCGGCAGCGCCAGGATCACCACGACCGCCATGACAATCAGATGCAGTCCGTGCTCGACGAAGAAGGCGTCGGGGCTGGTCGCCGACATCCAGTCGATCAGCTGACCCAGAAAGCCAAACAGCAGCACTTCGCCCACACCCAGCAGCGCGGACAGAACCGTCATTACTGCCAGCCAGGGCCAGGCGTCTTTTACATAATGCTGGACGAACGGGACCAGTCGTCCGGGCGGCGCGTCCATGCGCGTCTCCGGGAACGGCTCCAGCCGACGTTCAAAAAAGCCGAACATCCTGAGCGATGTGGCATCGCAGAGCCGCCACTGCAATCAGAGACTGCCCGTCCCATCTTTTGTTTTTGCCGTCCGCCCCTTACGCTTGAAGCGAGAACAGGGAGACACGCATATGGCCGGACTGAATCTGATGGACATGATCGCCGCCGCATCCGGCGGTCAGGCAAAGCACCAACTCGGCCAGCAGCTCGGCCTGAATGAAGACCAGACCGCGTCGGCGCTTAAGGCGCTCCTGCCCGCGCTCGCCGCTGGCCTTCAGGCAAACACGCAGAAACCGGGCGGCGTCGAAGCCCTGCTCGGCGCGCTCGCCAATGGCAATCACGAACGCTATCTCGAAGAGCCAGACCGTATCGGCCAGCAGGACACGATTCAGGACGGCAACGCCATTCT
>JBCBTR010000089.1:0-8484 GCA_039818545.1 Pseudomonadota bacterium | reverse complement strand
TCAAAACAGGTGGATCGGCTGGGTGCGTTCCCGCTACCGGTCGAGGTCAATCCGTTCGGATTCACGATCACCGCCAAGAAAGTGTTCGATGCGGTGTGTGCCTCCGGCGTCGAAAAGCCGGTGGTCAAACTGCGCGAAGGTGACGATGGCACACCGCTCGTGACCGATGGCGGGCACTACATTCTCGACTGTCACTGCAAGCGGATTCCAGACGTCCAGGCGCTGTCCGCGCGGCTGTCTTCCGTGCCCGGCGTTGTCGAACACGGCCTGTTCATTGGCGTTGCGCGCACAATCGTGATCGGAAATGAAAACGGCGCGACCGTGTTTGAATACTAGTCCGTGCCGCCTCATATGGCGCGGAGCGAAACAAGGAATTCCCCCATGTCTGATGGCTACGACTTCGATTTGTTTGTTATCGGAGGCGGCTCCGGCGGTGTCCGTGCGGCGCGCCTTGCCGCTTTGTCGGGAGCCAAGGTCGGCCTTGCAGAAGAGTACCGCATGGGCGGAACCTGCGTGATCCGCGGCTGTGTGCCGAAGAAGTTCATGGTCTTTGCCAGCGACTACGCGAAACGGTTCAAGGAAGCGGAAGGCTATGGCTGGTCGATTGGCGACGTGTCGTACGATCACGGCAAATTCGTTGCGGCGATGTCAGCAGAAGTCGACCGGCTATCCGGCATTTACACACGCAACCTGCACAATGCCGGCGTTGAACTGTTCGAGGAACGTGCCGAGTTCGTTGATCGGCACACGCTGAAGCTGAAGACATGTGGCAGGACCATTACCGCTGACAAGATCCTGATCGCCGTCGGCGGGCGTCCGTGGAAGCCGGATGACAGCGAGTTGCCGGGCGTCGAGCACACGATCTCTTCAAACGAGGTGTTCCACCTGACCGAGCTGCCCAAACACATGGTCATCGCCGGTGGCGGCTATATCGCTGTCGAGTTTGCGCATGTATTCGCGGGGCTGGGTGTTGAGACATGCCTTGTTTATCGCGGCGAAACTGTCCTTCGCGGGTTTGACGATGATGTGCGCACAGAGGTGCATGAAGGGCTGAAAGAGGCCGGGGTTCGCGTCATCACGCAGACCGTGTTCGAGAAGATCGAAGACACAGGCGAAGGCGAACGGCCCTACAAGGTATCCCTAACTAACGGCGTAAAGCTTGATGCCGACGTGATCATGATGGCCGTTGGCCGACGGGCAAACACTGATGGACTGGGCTGTGAGGCGGCTGGCGTCGACCTCGACGGGAAGGGGGCTGTGCCTGTCGATGAGTATTCGAAAACCAATGTCGACAATATCTGGGCCGTGGGCGACGTGACCGACCGGGTTGCGCTGACGCCTGTTGCCATCCGCGAAGGTCATGCCTTTGCCGACACCGAGTTCTACGCCAACCCCCGCACCTTCGATCATGATGACATCGCAACCGCGGTCTTCAGCCAGCCCGAAGTTGGAACTGTTGGTGTGTCAGAGACCGAAGCGCGGCGCACTTATGGCAAGATCGATATCTACAAGACGCGCTTCCGCCCGATGAAGAACATGCTTTCGGGCAGCACAGAACGGGTGATGATGAAACTGATCGTGAAAGCCGATGATGAGCGTATCGTTGGCATTCATATCGTCGGCCCCGATGCGGCGGAGATGATTCAGGCGCTCGGGATTGCGGTGAAGATGGGCGCAACCAAGCCCGACTTCGATCAAACCTGTGCCGTTCACCCCTCAATTGCCGAGGAGCTTGTGACCATGCGCGAGAAATTCATTCCGGACGGGCTTCTGGCCGCAGAGTAGGCACTCAGACGGCCAGCACCTGATCGATTTCGAGGGCGACGTTTTTCAGCGTTTCGCGAACCTGACGGAGGCCGCCACCGCGGCCGCGATGCACGACAAGCTGTTCCCAGGCCTGCGCGCCGGGCTCGGGCGTTTTCACGACGAGATGCCCGCTTCTCGGCACGGTGCGCTCCAGCACGACCTCCGAGAGCGCAAAGCCGGCCTTTGAGTCGAGAACGCCCGTGCGGACATCGGCTTCGAACGTCGACTGCTCGCTCCGGCTCACACCATTGAACAGGACAGAGAGCTGCGGCCGCTCTGATTCCGCGACCTGTGTATGCATCACCTGATTGAGCAGACGCACGCCGCGCAGTGAGTACACATCAGGGTGCATCGGCGCGATGATGCGGTCGGCTGCGGCGAGCGCGCAGCGCGTCAGGAAGGTGGCGTTGGGGTTCGTATCGAAGACGATGAGATCGTACTCGCTGCGATAATGGTCGAGCATACGCAGGAAGTTCACTTTGATCGCTCCAAGCGCGGCGGCGTCTGTTGCGAAAGCGTACTTGGAAATCTCGAACTGGCCGGAGATGAGGTCGAGACGGCCGGGCAGGACGGCTTCGGGAAGCAGGCGATGCGCGAGCTCCATGCGAGGAGCCGGACTAAAGGGTTCGCTCGATAGCCGGTTCCAGTCTTCTGCCGGGGAGGGCGCGGACGGATTGTGGATGCGGCTGAGCTCAAAGAGAGAGATGACGGACCGGTCGATTGCCGCGCTCTCATCGGCTTTCTCCATATCGAAGAAGGTCTGGGAGAGATTGTATTGCGGATCGAGGTCCACGAGCAGGACGCGATTGGCGCGCTCCGCCTGATAAGCCCCGAAGACCTGTCCGGATACGGTTGTCTTGCCGATCCCGCCTTTGAGATTCATGATCGCAACGACCGGGCAACGCCGCTTATAGGCAGACTTGGTCGCTTCAAGGAGACGTAAAAGCCCGTCTTCCTCGCTGCTGTGAAACACTTCAGACCGGACGAGTGCGGATTTGAAATAGCCCCCGAGGCGCGCCTTATCGATGCGATAGCCGATAACCGGGATGCCGCGCACGCGGGCATGCTCGACATCATGACGGACCGTCTTGGACCGGACGCCATCCTGCGAGATCAGAACCAGCAGGGCGAAGGCAGATTCAATCTCGGTCTCGACAGCGTCCCGATCCGCTTCCTGACCGCCCACTCTGGCATCATATGAGACCGGCACACCATCGTTGCGGAGCGCTTCGTGCAGTTCCAGAAGCGCGTCCATATCGGCGGCGCTATGGGCAATATACAAATGAGACATGCGTACTCCCGCAACTGGGCCGAACATGCCATAGCGGGCATCGGCCAGCTTCGCCAACCACATGAAGCTAAATTGCAGGTAATCTTGAGCCGGGTGGCCGCCTGTGCTTGTTTCGCGCGCTTACGTGGAGCCGAACATGACGTGGACCCCTTCCAGCTGGCGCACCAAGCCCGCTAAACACATTCCGGAAGACTATCCGGACGCAGATGCGCTTGCCGCTGTCGAGCAGCAGCTTCGGGGTTATCCGCCGCTGGTTTTTGCAGGCGAGGCCCGACGGCTGAAGGCACGGCTGGGTGATGTCGCAGCCGGCAATGCGTTCCTGCTTCAGGGCGGGGATTGCGCCGAGAGCTTCAAGGAGTTCAATCCGGACAATATCCGCGACACGTTCCGCGTGATCCTGCAAATGGCTGTGGTGCTGACATTCGCGGCGGCCAAGCCTGTCGTGAAGGTTGGGCGGATTGCCGGTCAGTTCGGCAAGCCCCGGTCGTCGCCAGTTGAAGTCATCGACGGTGTCGAGCTGCCATCCTATCGCGGCGACAACATCAACGGCATGGATTTTACCGCAGAAAGCCGGGTGCCGAACCCTGAGCGCCTGCTGCAGGCCTATTCGCAGTCAGCGTCCACGCTAAACCTTCTCCGGGCGTTCAGTCAGGGTGGCTATGCGAACCTCCAGAACGTCCATCAGTGGATGCTCGGTTTCGTCGATCGTTCACCTCAGGCCGATCGCTACCGGGCGCTGGCCGATCAGATTTCAACCTCGCTGAGCTTCATGGAAGCCTGCGGCGTGACCCCGCAAAGCGTGCCGCAAATGGCGCAGGTCGAGTTCTATACAAGCCATGAGGCGCTGTTGCTTGGTTATGAAGAAGCGATGACCCGCGTCGATTCAACGAGCGGCGACTGGTACGATACATCCGCGCATATGGTCTGGATCGGACACCGCACGAAGGATCTCGATCATGCACATGTCGAGTTCTGCAAGGGCATCAAGAACCCGATCGGCATCAAGACGGGGCCGGACTTCGAGCCGGATGATCTCGTTCGCCTGATCGAAACGCTGAACCCTCAAGACGAAGCCGGGCGGATCGTCCTGATCTCGCGATTTGGTTCGGAAGGCGTGGCCGAAGGCCTGCCGCGCATGGTTCGCGCCGTTCAGGAGAGCGGACGCACGGTCGTCTGGTCCTGCGATCCGATGCACGGCAACACGCTGAAAACGGAGACCGGGTACAAAACACGGCCTGTGGACCGTATCCTGTCAGAGGTTCGCCAGTTCATCGATATCGTGTCCGCAGAGGGCGCATATCCGGGCGGCGTGCACTTTGAAATGACCGGTCAGGACGTGACGGAGTGCATTGGCGGGGCGCAGGCGATCTCGGAGCATGACCTGTCATCGCGATACCACACTCACTGCGATCCTCGCCTCAATGGCGAACAAGCGCTTGAGTTGGCGTTCTTGATCGCAGAGAAGCTTCAGTCCGCCGCGCCGGGCGCTGCGGAGTCGGCTCGTAAAGCCGGATAGGGGAATAGGCCATGGCACAGGCGGCTTGGCCCGCCTGGGCGCGGGCCTCCGACATTCTGGATCTCTTGCGGCTCTCAGGGCCGATTGCGATCTCGCGCATGTCCGTCATGCTGATGTCCTTTACGGACGCGGTTGTGCTCGGCCTGAACACGACGAACGAACTCCCATTGATCCTGAACGCGTGGCTGCCCATCGGTATCGCGCTCGCCGTCGGCATGGGCATCCTGCAGGGCGTTCAGGTGATCTCTTCCGAACTTCTGGGCGTCGGCCGGGCTGACGATACCGGACGCATCTGGCGGCGGGGCATGTGGATGGCTGTGGCGCTCGGCGTCGTCACAACCATTATCTGCTTTGCGATCTCCGACAGCCTGTTCAAGGCGCTCCAGTTTGAAGCCGAGACAGCTGCCGGAGCGGCGCAGGCGACGCGCATCCTCTCGATCGGACTGATCGGGCACATGGTATCGGTCGGGTGCATGCTCTATCTCGAAGCGCTGCGGAAGCCGAACCTCGTGACAACGGTCATGCTGGGCGCGGTCGCGTTCAACCTGTTCCTCGACCTCTATCTCGTCGGGGGCTTCATGGGCGGCCCGGAACTCGGATATGAAGGCGTGGCGTGGGCGACCACCATCACGCGATATGTCCTGACGGCCGCACTGATCCTCGTGATCTGGCGTGTGACGCCGGGCTTCAAAGCCTCTTCGCCTTCGCCCGCAAAAGAGTTCACGCGGCAGGCAAGCGTCGGCCTCGGCGCGACGATCAGCAATGTCGCAGAGTTCAGCGCGTTCAACTTCACCTTTGTGATCGCGACGTGGATCAGCCTCGAAGCGGCCACCGCCTATGGCATGGCCATCCAGTTCATTGGCGTGACTTTCATGGCCTTCCTAGGGATCGCGACGGCGACCAGCGTGCGGGTGGCCGAACAGTTTGGCCGCCGCAACTGGCTCGGCGTTCGGGAAGGCTCGCGGCTTGGCCTTGTGGTCGGGATCATGCTTGGCCTCGCGCTGACCGTGATCATGATCGTTTTCAATGACGGCCTGGCGGCGCTGACGGTGGCGGTCGATCCGGCAACGGGCGACGATACAGCCCGCGCTTTGTTAGCCGTGCTGCTGGCCTATGCCGCATTCGTTATTCTGTTCGATGGCCTGCAGGTGATCGGAGCCTACGCCCTGCGCGCTCAGGAGATCGTCTGGGCGCCCGGCATCTTCCATATGGGCAGCTACTATCTGATCATGCTGCCGGGGGCCTATTGGCTCGGCATCGTTGAGGGCCGGGGCGGGCAGGGCGTGATGGAAGCCGTGATTGCGTCGACGCTGGTCGCTGGCCTGCTGCAGGCCGGGTATCTGGAATACAAGACGGCGCGCCGGATGACCGACGCGCCGCCTGAATTCTGATCTCGAAGGAGACCTAGAGGTCTTTGAGAGCCGACGCCGGCTTGAATGCCGCTGACGTCTTCTCAGGAATCTGGATTTTCTCGCCAGTTGCCGGATTACGACCCTCACGGGCGTTCCGGGTCTTGGCGACAAACGTGCCGAAGCCCGCAATTGCAACCTGGTCACGACTTTTCACGGCACCGCCGATCGTGTCGAACACAGCGTCGACCGCCTTGCCGGCGTCGCTCTGCGACAGGCCGGTTTCTTCAGCAACCGCTTTGGTCAGTTCGCCCTTGTTCATAGGGTTTCTCCTTATGTTGAACGGCGTTTGCCGCCGTTGGGACGGAGTACAGACATGATTCGACGAGAGTGAATACGCCGAAAGCCCAATAAACACAGGCTATGCACCAAGAATCCACCCTTCTTCTCGTTCGATTTGTGGAATTTTTGTCATGTCGAGCCCCTCGGGCGGCCCGAATAGAGGCCCCAGACGCCCCTTACCGTCCAGATCGCAATAGTGACGGGCAACGGCCTCAACCTGTGCGCGATCGATCGGTGCACCGGCCTCCGGCTTTACATCCAGCAATGACGGATAGATTTCAGCGATGAGCACCTTCGTCTCCGAAAGACTGTCTTCGGTTTGC
This sequence comes from Pseudomonadota bacterium, assembly GCA_039818545.1. Taxonomy (GTDB): domain Bacteria; phylum Pseudomonadota; class Alphaproteobacteria; order Caulobacterales; family Hyphomonadaceae; genus JANQQC01. The sequence continues at coordinate 1,857 of JBCBTR010000089.1, read as the reverse complement.
GCCGTCAGGCCGGTTTCAAACGGCCAGACGCGGAGCCCTTCAATCTCATGACGCATGTGATCGATATGCGGAATGCCGAGCAGGCTCTGGCTGCCAACACTGCCAGTGTAGGCCAGTTGCCAGCATGATTTCGGTTGAGCGCGCTTGCTGTCGCGGAGGTGGTGCTCGGCCGTCCGGTACTCTGTGACGGGACGGTCGGCCCCGAATTCAGGTCGCTTGCCTGCGAGCGTGCTGACCTGTTCCTTCGCCGGTGCCCCCCAGAACGGGAAGGGACCTTTGCTCATGGAGTAGTTCAGGCCTGCGGCGATGGCAAAGCGTGGATTGGAATTGTCTGGCTTGTCTTTGAGTTTGCCGGCGAGATGAGCGTGCATCGCAGCCCATGGCGGTGACGCATCCGTCTTGAGACCCAGTGCGTCTGCGGTGCCTGCCGGGTAGCCGAGGCTGAAATCGAAGCCGAGCAGAACGCGGTCACCGCGCTTTGTCAGCCGGGCGATCATGTCCTTCAGGAACTCGCGGGCTTTTAGTCTGGTATCGGGATTGACCGCCTGAAACTGAAATTTCAGGCGGGCATCCCTGGCCAGTACACCGATCCAAATCGAGTTTGGACCGGTGACGGGTTTCGCGGCCGCGCTCCAATCGACCATGATGTAGGCGTCGAAAAGGCGCGGCATCGCGAGGTCTCCATTAGCTGGCTAGCTGAGCTTCACCAGCATCTTGCCGGTGTTTGCGCCCTGGAAAAGACCCATGAAAGCGTTCGGGGCTTCCTCAATGCCTTCCATGACGGTCTCTTCGAACTTCAGCTTGCCGGCACCGATCCACTCGGACATGTCCTTGATGAATTCGGGCTGCATGTCAGCATGTGTCGACACGATGAAGCCGCGGATCTGGAGCTGCTTGCCGACGATCTGGATGACATTGTTCGGGCCGGGACGCGGCTCGGTGTCATTGTACTGCGAGATCATTCCGCAAATCGCCATGCGTGCGAATGGACGGGCCATTTCGATGGCCGCCTGGAAGTGGTCGCCGCCGACATTGTCGAAATAGACGTCGATACCCTTTGGCGCAGCAGCACGAAGCGCCGCGAGCAGGCCGTCATAGTCGCCCGCTGCACGGTAATCGATGCATTCGTCGGCACCGAGGGATTTCACAAGTGCGACCTTCTCTGCGCCGCCAGCCGAACCGATGACGGTGCAGCCTTTGATCTTGGCAATCTGGACAACGGCAGATCCAACGGCCCCGGCAGCGCCGGAAACGAAGACTGTGTCGCCTTCCTTCAGCTCAGCAACGCGGAGGATACCGGCATAAGCGGTCAGACCCGGCATGCCTGCAATTCCAAGGAAGGCACTGGTCGGCAGCCCGGTATCGGATGGGAGTTTCTGCGCCATCACTGCCTCGGGTGGAGCAGTGAAGCCTTCGCGCCAGCCGGCCATCGTCTGAACGAGATCGCCAACGGCGTAATCGGGATGGCCGGAGGCTGTGACTTCGCCGACGGCACCGCCCTGAAGGATCTCGCCGATCTGGAAGGGGGGAACATAGCTCTCGCGGTCATACATCCGGCCACGCATGTACGGGTCGACCGACATCCACTGATTGCGGACCTGGATCTCGCCATTGCCCGGCTCACGGACTTCTTCGCTGTGAATCCCGAAGTCGCTGGCCTTTGGCTCGCCGACGGGACGTGATGCAAGGGCCCAGCCCCTGGATGTGAAAACGCTCATATGTTCCTCCTGTGCGTGGGCCTTAATTGGCGGGCGAACACCGCGCTGTGAAGAGCCCACGGAAAGAAATCGAAAGAGAGCGTGATCTGCCAAGCTGAAAACAGGGCTTGCAGCGTCACGGTCAATTGGCGCACGGAAG
>JBCBTR010000088.1:0-8548 GCA_039818545.1 Pseudomonadota bacterium | reverse complement strand
TGAAGGACGTCAACGGCAAGGTCCGCCCGACCGAGGCTCTTTTCCGCGACGTGGCAGACGGGCTCTCCCAGGTCGAGGACGCAGGGGCGCGCTTCGCGCTCGCCGAGGGGCTGATCGCAGCCGGCCGAAACGAAGATGGCGTCGATCATCTGCTCACCATTCTCCAGACCAAAATGGACTGGAGCGAAGGCAAGGCAAAAGAGAAGCTGCTTCAGGTGTTTGAGGCGGCGGGGCCGACCGATCCTGTAACAGTCGATGGCCGTCGCCGGCTTGCGTCTCTGATGTTTGCATAGGACGAAAGGCGGTTGCACGCCTCGACTTCGAGATGATTTGCGCCATGTCATCGAAGGGTGGGAAAGCCAGGAGACGGAAATGCCGCTGCAGACTTATCGGAAGATCACCGATCTGCCTAAGACGTTCCCCGTCTTCCCACTGACCGGTGCGCTTCTGTTTCCGCGCTGGACGCTTCCACTGAACATCTTCGAACCGCGCTATCTCAACATGATCGATGATGCGATGTCAGGGCATCGCCTGATCGGGATGATCCAGAATGAAGGCAATGACGCGACGCATCCGACCCTCATGGAAGTTGGATGTGCGGGACGCATCACGTCGTATTCTGAAACTGATGATGGACGCTACCTGATCGTGCTGACGGGCGTCGCCCGTTTCCGTGTGGAGCAGGAACGCGATCTCAAAACCCCTTACCGCCAGATCGATGCTGACTGGACACCGTTCATTCACGACCTAGCCCCGCCAGTCGTAACGGATCTACCCAAGCGCGAGACTCTGATCGGGGCCTTGCGTGCCTACGTCACCCGCAACGATATGAAGGCCGACTGGAGCGCGGTTGAAGACGCCCCCATCGAGACCCTCGTCAATGCATTGTGCGCGGGCTGCCCGTTCACACCGCCCGAAAAGCAGGCCCTGATCGAAGCCGCGTCGCTGCGCGATCGTTGCGAGACTCTCATTGCCCTGCTTGATATGGACATGCCCGGCGATGATGAGGGAACCATCCAGTGACAGACGACACCACGCGTGCCTCCGGCGTTGATCCACGTCTGCTCGAAGTCCTGATCTGCCCCATCGCCCGCACGCCGCTCGAATACGACCGGGAGACCGATGAGCTGATCTCGAAGAAGGCCGGCCTCGCCTACCCGATCCGAAACGGCATCCCGATCATGCTGGAAGACGAAGCGCGGATGCTGGACGACCCTGCCTCATGAGCGAGAACTGGCCTGCCAAGCTCCGTTTTCGCCGCAATGAACGGCAATTGCGGATCGACTATGAAGACGGTCGCTCCATCGCCATCCCCTATCTGCGCCTGCGCGAAGAAAGTCCGTCGGCGGAGAATAAGGGGCATGGGTCTGGGCCGGCCCCGGTGCAGCCGCCGATCCCTGCCGATATAGACGTCACCAGCGCCGAACCTGTGGGCCGCTACGCCGTCAGGATCGCTTTTTCAGACGGGCACTCGACCGGGCTTTATACCTGGGACTATCTCGCCTCGCTCGCCTCGTCCTGAGCTTTCAGGTGCCGGTCGAGCCAGCCGAGCACGGTGTGATGCCATTTCATCGAATTGTTCGGCTTCAGCACCCAGTGATTTTCATCCGGAAACCATAGCAGCTCGCTTTCAATGCCCTGCCGTTGCAGCGCGTTGAAGGTTGCAAGGCTCTGCTCGGGCGGCACGCGGAAATCCAACTCCCCCTGAATGACCAGCATAGGCGTCTGCCACTTCTGGACATGATGGACCGGGTTCCAGCGCTCATAGCTTTCGGGGTTTTCGAAATACGGCCCGCCGAAATCCCATTCCGGAAACCAGAGTTCCTCGGTCGAATAGTAGAAGCTGCGCAGATCGAAGAGCCCGTCATGATTGACGAGGCAGTCAAACCGGTCGGGCCAGTTCCCGGCGATCCAGTTGATCATGTACCCGCCATAGGACGCGCCCAGTGCGCAGGTCTTTTCACCATCCAGCCAGTCATAACGCTCAGTCGCGGCGGCCAGTCCCTTTTCAAGGTCTTCGAGCGGCTTGCCGCCCCAGTCCTGATTGATCGAGTCCATGAAAGCCTGTCCGTATCCGGCACTGCCATGGAAATCGATGAAAACGACACCGTATCCGGCCCCCGCATAGATTTGCGGGTTCCAGCGATAGGACCAGCCTTCCGAGAAAGAGCCCTGCGGCCCGCCATGGACGATGAACGCAATCGGATAGGTCTCCCCATCCTCAAAGCCCGCCGGCTTCATAGCGTAGCCATAAACGGTTTCGCCGTTCGCCCCGGCAAAGCTGAACTGCTCATACTCGCCCATCTCAGTCTCGGAGAGGCGAACAGCATTCGCGTCCGTGAGCTGCCGGGTATCGCCGCTCGCAAGATCCAGCATGTGGATATCAACGGGCCGGTTCAGCGCGCGTTCGAGATAGACCACCTGATCCCCTCGCACGATGGGCGATGATGCGTAGGCCCCAGTCGTAACCGGCATTACTTCGCTGGCTGCAAGATCAACCCGGAAAAGCGGGTGGGTGCCTGTATCCGACGCCGAGATGATCACAGACGCTCCGTCCGGCGTGAACGCGATGTCGGAGACCGAGCGATCCCAGTCCGCCGTAGGGTTCGTCATGTCACCCGTCGCAAGGTCCAGCACCATCAGGTCGGTCTGATCCGACTCGTAGCCTGCCCGAGCCATGGACAGCCAGACGAGCTTGTTGCCATCCGGGGACACAACGGGATGGGTGTCGGTGCCATCCATGCCGTCCGTCAGATTGGTTGGCGCTGCCGAGCCATCGGCAGGCACGGCGTAAATGTCGAGATCTGTCGACCATGGCTCGGTCTCTCCGGCTTCGCGCAGGGCAAAGTAAAGCGTCTGCCCGTCCGGTGAGGCGGCGATCTCGCCTCCACCGCCGAATGGGACGCTTGGCGTATCGCCGTCGAGCGAGCCTGAGAGATTTACCGACGCGCCCGCCGTTCCGCCATCTCCAAGCTCAGCGGTGAACAGTGCCGACCGGCGGCCATCCTCCCACGTGTCCCAATGACGCACGAAGACTTTATCAAACTGCATCGCGCTCGTCGGTGACGCCGCCATCTCGGCAAGAATATCCGCTGTGCATTGCAGCGTATCGCAGCTGCGGAAGACATCTGCGGTGAAGGCGATCCGGCCACCTTCAAGGACTTTCAGATTGGCGATACCGATCGGGTAGTCGGTCACCTGAACTGCTGCGCCGCCGGCCGTATCGATCCGCCAGGCCTGATTGGAGCCCGAACGGGAGGAGAGGAAGTAGATCGAGCTGCCATCTGCGCTCCAGGTCGGGCTGGAATCGCCGGCGTCATGGGTGGTGAGCTGGACAGGTTCTGCATCGTCATCGGTGAGATCGAGCGACCAGATATCGGTTCGCCCGCCATCGGCCTTCAGATCGGTCTCACGGATCACATAAGCGAGCGTCGATCCGTCAGGTGAAACGGCGGTGCTTGAGATGCGCGCCAGCGTCGCCAGCGTTTCAACAACCAGACCGCCGTTTTCAGAAACCGGCCCGGGAGTTGAACTCGGCGGCACAAAGCGCTCCGGAGCGACGGCAGGTTCGGCAGTTTCTGCCGGCGCGTCATCCGGGGCTGCCATCACGGCATCAGATACAGCGCAGCCTGACAGAATGGCCGCAAAGGCGAGCGGGGAAAGGATAGCGGTGCGGATCATAAGGTCTCCGATAATCATCAATTGAGCGCGACCGTGCTGTGGTCCCCGCCCTTTTGCAAGGTGGCGCTTGACTGACCCGGCGTCGCCCCGGCCTGATCCGCTCATTATTCTTGGAGGAGACATAGAGCGATGACCGACCTGACAGACAAGACAGCCGTGATCACCGGCGCAGCAAGCGGCATCGGCCTCGCCGCGGTCGAGAAGTTCGTGGAGAAAGGCGCGCGCGTTGTCGCGGCCGATATTCAGGACGATAAAGGCCAGGCCCTCCAGACGCGTTTTGGCAAGGACACCGTCCGTTATGTCCACTGCGATGTGATGGAGACCGACCAGATCGCAGCCGCGCTGCAAACCTGCGTCGATGCCTTCGGTGGACTGGACATCCTCTGGAACAATGCCGGGCATGGCGGCTCCCCGGCCTCGGTCGAGGAGTTCGACCCGGATGGCTGGGACATGACGATGAACCTGCTCCTGAAGTCAGTCTTCGCCGGAACCCATCTCGCCATTCCGCACATGAAAGCGCGCGGCGGCGGCGCGGTGGTCAACACCTCCTCCATCTCTGCGGTCTGCGCGGGCTATGCGCCGGTGACGTATTCGGTCGCCAAGAAAGGCGTTGCTCACTTCTCCAAGCTCGCCGCCGCAGAGCTCGCCAAGTACCAGATCCGCGTGAACGCGATCCTGCCGGGCTTCATTGCAACGTCGATCTTCGGAGCTTCGCTCGGCCTGCCCCGCGAACAGGCTGACCAGATGGCCGAAATGCTGGCGCAGACTGGCGGGAAGATTCAGCCCATTGGCCGGGTCGGCGCAGGCAATGACATCGCCGAAATGGCGGCGTTCCTGTCATCCGATGCCGGGGCGTTCATCACCGGCGGAGAGTTTGTCGTGGATGGTGGCATCACGGTTGGGCCGCCCCACTCATGGAATGAGGAAGCTGCCGGGCCCATTCTGGACGCGCTCGGGATTACCCCGGAGCAGGCCGAACAAATGGCCGAAGCCCTCAAGCAGGGCTAACCGCCACCGGTTCAGATCAGGCGAATTGCGGCGCGATTTTCAAGTTTCGTGCGAGGCCGATCTTCTCCATCACGAGAAGCGCCGTGCCATTATAGTCGACGATCCGGTTCCAGATGCCGTGGCGCGGCCTGTGCAGCGCCGATTGCGGCTGGTCGTGGTGGTGATCGTGGAAGGCTTCGCCGCCGGTCAGGAGCCCGATCGCATGATCGGCCCATTTTGGCGTCTTGAGATGCCCGAGCACGTTGATGCCGTAAACGGTGGCGTGGAACTGGATTGCGCGTCCGATCACGACGCAAGCATGAATGATCGCGGTCAGAATGAGCGAGCCGCCCGTCGCCCAGACAATCCCGTAGATCGCGAGCGGAATGAACAGGTGAATGAGGAGCGAAATCGGATTGTAGGCCCGGTCCATCCAGACGACGACCGGATGCTTCTTCAGCCACATCGCCATCGGGCGTTCCATGTCTTTCTTGTCGCGGAACAGGATCCAGCCGACCCACGCCCAACGCTTTGATTCAAAGGGATTGTGTGGATCGCCCGGCTGGTCTGCGAAACGGTGGTGCTGGGAATGGTAATTCACCCAGTCGCGCACCGTGCCCTGCATCGCGATCATCAGATTGACCATGGTTAGCACCTGCCCCGGCACGGTCAGCTCACCGGCCTTGTGCTGCATGATCCGGTGCAGCGGGCCGATGCCGAGATTGCAGATGAAGATCGACAGCGCGACGACGCCAAGGCCGAGCGGCAGGTAGTACCAGCGCAACGTCAGGCCGGAGAGGGCGAGGCCCAGCACAACCATCGTGATCAGCAGGGCGAGACCGAGGGCCGGATACCCAAAAGCCGAGAAGGCGCTGGCGAAATTGAATGTCTTCCAGGATTTCGGAATCGCGAGCGAGCGTGGCGTCATGGCTGGGTCTCCGTCGGCCCGGCGACGATGTACGCCGGTAACATTGAATTTCATTAACAAGTCTGAACAGGGGGTAAAGGGCGCAAATCGCCCCTTCCTGCAAGATGTGGTAGGCGACCTGAAAAACAGCAAGGGAGGCATGACATGACGAACCCAGCAGACACACTCAGACGCGTGATCACAGGCGAAACGGCAAAGGGGCGGTCGAAGGTGCTGATCGACGGCGCACCCGCCGCGAAATTCCAGACCGGGGAGCTTGGCGGGCTCTACGAAATCTGGACCGATGGCACCTCCGGCCCACTCGATGCCAAGGAGACGGCAGACCGCGGCGCAGGAACACCCGTCCTGCCGCCGCCATCCGACAGCGTGAAAGTCCGCTGGTTCATTGTCGGCCCGACCCCGGAAGGCGCACCGCCAGAGATGATCGAGGCGGCCACGAAACAGGCCTTCATCGATATGGGCGCAGGCGACCATCAGATCGATACGACCCGTCATCCGGCGATGCACCTCACCCACACAATCGATGCGATCATTCTGGTGAAGGGTCGTGCGCGCTTGATCCTTGATGATGATGAAACGGAGATCGGCCCCGGCGATGTCGTGGTCCAGCGCGCCACCAATCATGCCTGGGAAGCGCTCGGCGGAGAACCGGCTGTGTTTGTCGCTGTCCTCGTGGACCGTTCCTGATCACAACCTTGAAGCCCCCGGCCTGGCTGTGGTCTTAGTGAGCGTGAACTAACAGGGCTGGCCGCACATGACTGACTCGCGCCGGGCGAAGGCCCTACTGGACCTCAACGCGCTCGGGCTTGATCCGGATGCCAATCAGGATGATGGCGTGATCGCCACCTCCTGTGTGATGTCGCCGGAATGCCTCGCCTCCGGCGACCAGACGCTGGCGCTCGACCTGCGCTCGCTGTCCTTTCGCTGCGCGGCTTGCGGATCGGCGGGCGACATTGAGGAAGCGCTCAGCCAGCTGGTGAAGGTCGCGGGAGGTGACCACCCGGACGTCGCAGAGCTTGCGGAGTTCTCCAGCGCGCTACCGGCGGTGCGCAACGCCGAAGCACCTGCCCCGATCACAGCTGAAATCATTGACGACACGCCGCCATCTCGCTCTCCAGCCAAGGGACATCGCGGCGGGCTTGAGATGCTGATCATCACGCTGCTTGCGTTGATCTTTCTTGGAGCCGGTCTCGTGTCGGCCGGCCTGTCCGGCTTTGCCAATTATCAGGCCTTCTCGACCTCGGTCGCCGATCCGCTGCAGGGGCAGGTCTGGGGCTGGGCCGGGGTGATTGCCTCCGTCATCTCCTTCGGCGGATTCACCTTTTTCTGGTGGCATGCGAGCCAGCGCCGACCGAGCGAAGCCTTCCGCTCGCTTCTCTTCGCGCTTGCCGGTGCGGCGACTTCGCTCGTCGGTACGCAGATGTATATCGCCAACAATAATCTGCTGGCCGAAGCGGACATCGCCCGCGCCGAGGAGGCCCGTCCCGTTCTGGAAGCGCAAATCGAGGATTGGCGGGCCCAATTGGCGGGCATCCCGCCGGAAACACGATCCGTTGAAGGGCTGGAGGCTTATTTGGCGGAGGTCGAACAGGTCGGCCGAACCCACCAGAAGCCCTATCGCGACGCACAGAACGAACTCGGCCTTGCCAAGCGGCGGGACGATCTGCAGGCCAAGATCGAAGCCGCCACGGCCAATCTGCTCTCGGCCGATGAAGACAGCATACTGACCGCTGCCGCCCCCCGCGAAGCAATCCCGGGCTGGTTCTTCGCGGCGATGCTGGAACTCTTCTCCTCACAAGGCACATCAATCGGCTTTGTGGCCCTGCTGATCCTCTATGGACGTCGCCCCACCCGCTGACGTTGAGACGAATTTCATCTAGGGTCGTGCCGGGGCGAGACGGAGGATGATCATGACCAGAACACTGGCAATCGCGGCGGCGCTTATGCTGGCCAGCTGCGCGACGATGGAAACGGCAGCGGTCGAGACCGGGCCGATCCTGGCACAGGAACAGGCCTGGGCGGATGCTCTCGTTGCAAATGACATGGCCACTGTGGACGCGCTGATGCACCCGGACTTCCGCCTCGTTCGCGCCTATGGCGACGGCGCGCCCATCGACAAGGCGACCTATATCGGCATGGAGGGCATGAGCGCAGAGTCCGCTGAAATCACCTCTGCCGAGATCGTGGACATCAACGGGAATGTCGCGGTCATGCGGCTGACCATGTCGCTTGACTGGCAGCAGGAAGGCTACGGGCCCCTCCCGCCTCACTTCAAGATGACGGACACGTGGATGGAGACCGATGACGGCGTCTGGCAAATCCTGTCGCGGGTGAGCCTTCTGGACGACTCTCCGCCCACGGCAACCGGGAACTAAGCTCGACCGTCAGGCCTTTGCGCCTGCGCCCGGTATCCGCAGTTTCTGCCCCGGATAGATCAGGTCCGGATCTTTCAGCATGGGCTTGTTGGCCTCGAAGATGACCGGGTACTTCGACGCGTTGCCGTAATGCGCTTTCGCGATCTTGGAGAGCGTGTCGCCGGATTTGACCTCATAGAAGACGGTCTCCGGCACTTTCAGGTCTTCCTCGACTTCGGCGATGCCAGACACGTTGCCAGCCGCCAGAATGATCTTCTCTTTCACTTCCTGGCTGGGAGTCTCGCCTTCCAGCTTCACCCGGTCGCCCTCGACCATCACGCGGAAATCCCCGCCGAGACCGTCGCCCAGTCCAAGGTCTTCAACTTCCTTGCGGATGGCCTCTGCAGGCTCATCCTTCTGGTCGAGCAGATCCTTGCCCTTATCCATCACGAACTTGAAAATTCCCATACCGATCTCCTTTGCTGAGGCCAGAGCCTATCGGCGCTCTCGGCAAGTTGAAGCGAAATTCTCAGTAATGTTGACCTTTACGCAAAGGGAACCCTAGCGTTGGGGAAGCCACGCCTATAGGGTGCGCCGC
>JBCBTR010000087.1:0-8565 GCA_039818545.1 Pseudomonadota bacterium | reverse complement strand
CTGGCGCGAAGACGGCACGCCCGTCGCGCGCCGGCATGACGATGTCTATTTTTCCGCCGATGACGGGCTGGCCGAAACGCGTGCGGTCTTTCTGGACGGCTGCGGCCTGCCGGACGCATGGGCGGGGCGCGAGTCCTTCACGGTTGCAGAACTGGGCTTCGGCACGGGCCTGAACTTTCTGGCGCTTTGGGATCTCTGGAAGAGGCACCGGCCAGACCGGGCGGCCAGACTTCACGTCGTCAGCTTCGAAGGCTTTCCCCTCACGCAGGAACAGGCCGCAAGAGCCCTGTCCCGCTGGCCCGAACTCGGCGCTCTGGCGGAACAGTTGCTGGAAAAGTGGCCAGACCGGGCAAGAGGCGTGCGCCGGCTCGACTGGCCAGAGGATGGCCTGTCGCTCACGCTTCATGTCGATGATATTGCCGCGGCCCTGCCGCAAAGCCGGTTCAGGGCCGATGCATGGTTCCTGGACGGGTTCTCTCCCGCCAAGAATGACGCGATGTGGGATGCCGCGCTTTACCCCCTCATTGCAGAACGATCCCGGCCGGGCACCGTTATCGGCACATACACCGTCGCCGGCGCGGTTCGGCGCGGTCTCTCAGAGGCTGGCTTTGAGGTGGAGAAGCGCCCCGGTCATGGACGCAAGCGCGAGCGGCTTCACGCTGCATTTGCGGGCTCGGATACGGTAAATGCGGACCGGCACGGCCTGCGAAGCCCCGACACACCGCCCAAACGCGTTGCAATCCTCGGTGCGGGCATTGCCGGGGCCGCCCTTGCGCGGGCCTTTCTGGATCGCGGCGTATCCGTAACCGTCTTCGATCCAGCCAATGCGGCCGCCAGCGCAGCGAGCGGAAATCCGATGGCCTTGCTGATGCCGCGTCTTGATGCGGCCGACACAGGTCAGGCGCGCCTGCTGATCGATAGTTATCTTCATGCCCGGCGCGCCTATCGTCATCTGCCTGGCACGGCCGAAACCGAGGTTCGCCAGACCCCACGAAACGAAACGGAAAAAGACCGGTTCGCGAAAGTCCTCGCCGACCCGCCCCTGCCGCTCGAGGATCTCGAGGCGCTGGCCGATGGCGGGCTGCTGCACAAGCGCGCGCTGATCCTGCGCCCACGCCTGCTGATCGACGCGCTCCTGAGCGGTGCCGGGCTGCGCCTTGGCGAGACCGCCACTATTGATCCGGATCGCAGGACGGTGAATGGCGAGGCGTTCGACGCCATCATCCTCGCCAATGGCATGGCGGCTGGTGACACGCTCGACTGGCTGAACCTCGAGGGCCGGCTTGGGCAGGTCGAACACGTGCACGGCGTTGATGCTGCGCCGGCATCGGCTTTGGCGGCCGGGCACTATGCGCTGGCAGACGGCGACGAGCGGTTATGGGGGACGACGTTCGAGCCGCAAGTCGGACCGCCTGAAACATCGGATCTGGCGCGAAACACAAACATGCAGGCGCTGAAGTCGCTCTCACCATGGTGGATTCGGCAGGCAAAAGACGCTCAGCCGACTTCAAGAGCCGGTATTCGTGCCACTTCTGCCGATCGCCTGCCCCTGATCGGAGCCGCGCCGGATTATGACGCTGTTTTGACCACTTTTGAAAGTTTAAGGAACGGAGCGTACATAGAGGCTGATACGCCCGTGGTTCCGGGCTTATTCATGGTTACCGGACTCGGCTCCAGAGGGTTCACATGGGCTCCGTGGGCCGCATCGATTCTAGCGGCGAATTTGTATGGTGAACCGGCTCCGGCCTCGGCAGGATCGCTTGAGGCGGTCAGCCCGGTGCGATTTATCCTGCGAGACCTGAAGCGGGGTCGTCTCTAGCTCTCGGCGTGGACGAAGCGGAGCGCGAAGCCCTGCTCGGCGGTCAGCTGGACGTTCATTTCGACATCCCCGGCCCGCACCGACAGCCCCTCATTCATCACAAACAGGCTGGCCCCGATCATCAGGCCGCATGAGGCCATCAAACCCAGCAACCATCCCTGCGATCTCAACACGCCCTCTCTCATTGCCTTATCCCTCCGACGATATCGTTGACAGATGCGGCGCTAACCGCGCTCCAGATCCCTGAATTCCTTGCGCAGGCGCCACTCATCAGACGTGACGTTGCGCTCCAGCGACTGCAGCCGCTCCTCGAGGTCCATGAAGGAGTATTTCAGGTTCGAGAATGTCGCGCTCGGACGGTCTGAAACCTCCTGCCAGAACTTGTCTTCTTCCGGGCTCAGCGACCGCCCGCCCAAAGGAGCCTTGGGCGTCAGCATCCACGTTATCACGTAAACCACGAGGATCAGGGGGCCGGCCATGAAGAAGAAGATCGCAGCCGCAGCCAGACGAACCAGAAGCGGTTCCCAGCCAAAGCGTGCAGCGAGACCGCCGCAGATCCCTGCGATCACGCGATCGTTTCGGGAGCGGTAGAATCTCTTGGGGTTCGGCGAGCCGAACATATCATCGCCGGAGCCATGAGCGGCGTCTTTGAAAGGGCGGCGGGAGGAGCGGGACATATGTGGGGTTCCTTATGAGTAATCAGTGTCGCGAGGGGTGGAGCGGGCGTCGCGCGCGGCGCTTTCCCCTTCGATGAGGGCTTCCAGGGTCTCGATGCGGCGTTCCATACGCTTGGCAGAGCGCCAGAGGTCTTCCAGCATCTTCTCATCATCGGGCATCAGAGCCCGCTGTTTCCGCCACAGCGTGATGTAGTGGAGCAGCATCCCGGGCAGGATGACGAACAGAGACAGGATGGCGATGATGCCAATGAGGAATTCCGGTTCCATGGACTAAGTGCTTTCCTGGCCGAGGCGTTTGGCACGCCGTTCTTCAAGAGACTGGGCAATCAGGCCCGGCGCTGTAATCGCGCCAAGGACGCCAACGAGAATGGAGAGTGACAGGATCATCGATTAGCCCTCCGCTTTGGTGGATTTCGGCTTGGATGCCTTGGTCCGCTTGGCTTTCAGCGCTTCCAGCTCTTTTTCCACGCTTTCATTGCGCTCAAGGGCGGCGAATTCGGCTTCAAGGGTCGGCTCGCGGCCCTTGATCGTGTCGGCATAGGCTTCCAGCTCGTCGACCTTGCGTTCGACAGTGGCGTAGCGGGCCAAGGCATCGTCCACCTTGCCGTCATAGACCTGGCTGCGAACGCGAATGCGCTGTTCGGCGGCTTCGCGGCGCATCATCAGGGCCCGGTGCTTGGCTTTTGCCTCATCAAGCTTGGCCTGGAGTTTCCCAAGATCTTCCTGACGCTTCTCGAAAGCTTCCTCAGCGGCGTTCATCGCTTCCTTGCGGCGCTCGATTTCGCTCTCGGCTTTTTGCTTGGCGATCAGCGCGCCCCGGGCAAGGTCTTCCCTGCCCTTGTCGATGGCAAGCTCGGCCTTGTCATTCCAGTCATCGCGGACACGATTGTAGTGCGTGATCTCGCGTTCCATCTCTTTCTTGTCTGCCATGGCGCGTGCAGCGGCCGTGCGGACTTCAACCAGCGTATCTTCCATTTCCTGGATGATCAGCCGGGCAATCTTTTCAGGGTTTTCAGCCCCATCCAGCATCGCATTGATGTTGGAGTTGATAATGTCACCGAAGCGGGAAAACAGTCCCATGTGTTTGTTCCTTTCTTGAGGGTCTCTGGGAGGCGGCAGGGCTAGAAGAACAGCCCGCCGAGGAAGACGCCGGCGGCGAAGAACATCCAGCTTTCAGCGGGTCGTGACCCGAGCCAGCGGCCGATGCGGCCTGCATTGTGGCGGTCTGAGTAAGTACGGTCGTTCATCGTCTGTCGGTCCTTCCGGTTTTGGCGGCCCCCGCCGCCTTGAGCCCTTCTACTATTTCAAGGACCGTGCCAGACTCGAATTAATGCTCTAAAGTATTGTTTTCATTATATTTATTTTTTACCTTGCATGCATCCGAAATGATAAAATGGCGTATTCTGCTATATAACTTAGTTGTTTATCCATATAATTTAGCTAAATTGACTAAATGATTCAGTCAGCCCCTCAGCTCATCGGCGAAGCTCCAGCCTGGCTCGACGCGCTCGACCATGTCAGCCGTCTGGCCCCGCTGGACCGACCTGTGCTGGTCATTGGCGAGCGCGGCACCGGCAAGGAACTGATCGGGGAGCGGCTGCACTTCCTGTCGCGGCGATGGGAAGGGCCGTTTGTAAAGGTCAATTGTGCCGCCCTGTCGGAGGACCTGCTGGATTCGGAACTCTTCGGCCATGAGCGCGGGGCCTTTACCGGCGCGACGGACCGGCGAGCCGGGCGGTTCGAGCTTGCAGATGGCGGTACGATCTTCCTGGATGAGATCGCCACCGCTTCATCGCGTGTGCAGGAAAAGCTGCTGCGCGTGGTCGAGTATGGGGAGTATCAGCGCCTGGGTGGGGAGAAGGTGCTGACAACGGATGTGCGACTGGCCGCGGCAACGAATGTCGATCTGCCAACGCGGGTTGCGGAGGGCCAGTTCCGCGCCGACCTGCTGGATCGGCTCGCTTTTGACGTGATCACGCTTCCACCCTTAAGAGCGCGGGGAGATGACATCTCCCTGCTCGCGGACTTCTTCGCGCGCCGGCTCTGCCGGGAGCTGCGGGTGGATTTTCCGGGCTTCGCGCCATCCGCGATCACGGCGATGGAAACCTATCACTGGCCCGGCAATGTCCGCGAACTGCGCAATGTCGCCGAACGCATGACGGCACGCGCTTTGTCAGAGTCACCAGAAGAGCCCGTCCGCTTCGACGCCGCCGCGATGGACCCGTTCGAGTCGCCCTGGCGTCCCCAGAACGCACGGCTCACATCTGCGCCAATGCTAGCTCCGGCAAGCCCGGTCTCGCCAGCTGAGCAGTATCGAGGGGATTTTGACGCGGCCGTCCGCCTGTTCGAAACCAGCCTGATCGATCAGGCATTGTCTGACTCCGGCGGTCATCAGGGTAACGCCGCCAAAACGCTCGGCCTGACCTATCACCAGTTCCGGGGGCTTTTGAAAAAGCACGATTACGGCCGCAAACCCGGGAAAAAACGAGAAGAGCCAGGACGAGACATTGCCAACAGCCCCATTCGCGGGATGTAAGCGCAAATCATCCTCATGTCCGGGCTTGACTTCAAAGGCGCAAAAGCCGATTCACGCGCCTTCGATGGATGGGCGGTTAGCTCAGCGGTAGAGCACTACATTGACATTGTAGGGGTCACAGGTTCGATCCCTGTACCGCCCACCATTCACTCACTTCCAAAAGTTCAGCGTGCGGCTAGGCCGCAATCACCCGGTCCACTTCATCCACGATTTCGCGCAGATGGAACGGCTTGGACAGCACTTTAGCCCCGGCTGGCGTTGGCGAGCCCGAAGAGAGCGCAACAGCGGCAAATCCCGTGATAAAGACGATTTTCATGGCCGGATCGAGTTCAGCGCCCCGGCGCGCAAGTTCAATCCCGTCGAGGCCGGGCATCACGATATCTGTCAGCAACAGGTCGAAGACTTCGCGCTCCAGCGCAGACAGGGCCGTTTCGCCGTCTTCATAATCCTGAACGTCATGACCTGCGCGTTTCAACGCCGCAGCCAGGAAGCTGCGCATCGAGCCGTCATCTTCTGCCAACAAGATTTTCGCCATCAAAGGCACCCCGTCGAAATCAATTCCATCGTCTTATAACCACCAATAGGGTAAATCACCCATGAAGATCGCCATTCGGCTTGACCTTTGACCCGATCGTCAAATCATTAGGACCAATGCGCCGCGAAACGCCATCCCTCACCCCGGGCTATGCACCGGGACATACCATTCATCGGGCCTCGCCGCCCGAGGGGCCGATCCTGTTTGCCTCTCCCCATAGCGGGCATGAGTATCCGGACACGATGCAGCGCGACCTCTGCGTGCCGCTGATCGACATCCGCCGCACCGAAGATGCCTTTATCGACGAGCTGTTCGGCGAAGTCCCGGCCCTCGGGGCAACGCTCATTACGGCGCGTTACGGCCGCGGCTTTGTGGATCTGAACCGGGATGCGCGCGAACTGGATCCTGCCATGTTCTCCAATGGTGCGCCGCGAACAAGCGGAGCGCCAACCGCGCGGGTGGAGGCCGGTCTCGGCTGCCTGCCCCGGATCAGCGCGCATGGGGATCAGGTCTATAAACGCCGCCTGAGCAAGGCAGAAGGCGAGCGCCGGCTCGTCGATGTCCATGACGCCTATCACGGCACTTTGCAGGCAGAGCTGAATGCGTTGCGCGAGGCCCATGGCGAGGCCGTTCTGATCGATTGCCATTCCATGCCGTCCTCGCAGCCCGGCCGGCGTATCCTGCCCGATATCGTGCTGGGCGACCGGTTTGGCTCCAGCTGCGACACACGCCTGACGGCCCTTGCCGAGCGAACTCTGCGCAGTATGGGCTACTCTGTGGCCCGCAATGCACCATATGCCGGCGGATACACAACACGCCGCTATGGCCGGCCCAGGCGCGGCGTTCATGCGCTGCAGATCGAGATCAATCGCAGCCTCTATATGGATGAAGTGCGCCTTCGTCAGCATGCCGGCTTCGAGACGCTGAAAACCGACATCACAGCGCTTTGCCGGGCCCTGCTCGACTATTCCGCCCGCGCCGTCGCGGCCTGAACAGGCGATTTTCCCAAAAAAAGGCCGCGCCGGTGAGGGCGCGGCTTATTAGGTAAGGGAGGAAACGCCAGAAGGCGTTCGCGCCGAAGCGCACTCCAATAATGATGCAGCGCCGAAGAATAACAAGTCACATTATGCTGCAACTGCGAAATATACCGTCTTTGCCCCGTAAATCGGTTTCGGCACGGGCCTTGCTGACATGCTTGTCATGATTCCAGAAACGGGACCGGGGATGGTTCCGCGCCGAAGCGGAGTAGCAGTATGGCAGACGATACAGACCTTCACGTGGGCAAACGGCTGCGACGTCGCCGCCGCCTGCTCGGCATGACCCAGCAGGATCTTGCAAGCCAGGTTGGCGTGCGTTTCCAGCAGATCCAGAAGTATGAGTGCGGCGCAAACCGCGTCACCGCTTCCAGGCTCTATGACCTCTCGCGGGCGCTGAACGTCTCTGTTCAGTACTTCTTCGACGGTATCGTACCGATGGACGCTCCGGGCGCTGCAAACGATTCCGACCAGCTTCAGGGCGACATTCTCTCGCAGAAAGAAACGCTTGAGCTTGTTCGCGCCTATTACCGGCTTGATGAGCGTCCGCGCCGTCGCCTGCTTGACCTCGCCAAGTCGCTTGAAGTCGAGACGAAAGACGTCGCCTCTTGATCCTTGTTGCCGGGCCAGATAGCCCGGCGCATGGCTTCTCCTTTCGATACTGAAGACGCACTCGCCCTTGCGGGGCGTCTTGCCGATGCGGCCCGGGCGGCCGCCCTCCCCCATTTTCGCGCCCTCACCGCGATAGACGGCAAGACCGATGGCAACAAGACCGGGTTCGACCCGGTCACCGCCGCCGACCGAAACGCCGAAACCGCCATTCGCGACATCCTGAAAACAGAACGCCCCGAAGACGGGATCATCGGCGAGGAATTCGGCGAGTCCGCCTCGCGGTCTGGCTGGACCTGGCTGCTCGATCCGGTCGACGGCACACGCGCCTTTGTTGCGGGCCTGCCGGTCTGGACCACGCTGATCGCGCTTTGCGACGAGACCGGCGCGCCCGTGATCGGCATTATCGACCAGCCCGTGCTGGGCGAGCGCTATCTCGGCTGGCCCGGCGGCGCGGCGCTGGAAACCGCCAGCGGGCGCACACCGATCCACGTCTCCGACTGTACCGACCTGCGCGAAGCGACGATCGCAACCACTGACCCTTTCATCTTCACGCCGTCCGAACAGGGCGCATGGACCCATTTGCGGCACACCGCCCGCATCACCCGCTATGGCCTCGATGCCTATTCCTATGCCCGCCTTGCCGCAGGCACCGTGGACCTCGTCGCCGAAGCCGGCCTTGCGCCCTGGGATGCGGCGGCGCTGATCCCTGTCGTGCGCGGCGCTGGCGGCCTCGCCTGCGACTGGCGCGGCAATCCGGCCATGCCCGGCGGCCAGCTCGTCTGCGCGTCGAGCGAGGGCGTGCTAGAGCAGGCCCTGATCAGTTTGCGACGGTCTGCTGTTTGATTGGTTTGCTCGCGGCTGATCCGGGCTTTGCCCGGGCCGCTGCGCCTGCGCCTTGCTTGTGTGCGCTGCGCGCAGGCTGACTGCGGGCTCGGGCTGTTCTCCTCCTCTCTTCCAATCTCTCCACCTGCGTCACCCTCGACGGGCACCGCCCGTCTGAGGGCCCAGCTCTGGCGTCATCCACCCGTACAATCTGACAGCTCCAGAGATGGGCCCTCAGACCGCTACGCGGTCGAGGGTGACGCGGGATGGTGGGGCCTTGCGCCTTTGTCCGGTCCGCCTGCCAGCGTCCGGTTGGATGAAGAGCCCGTGCGGAGACGACATGACGCCTCGCTGAAAAAGTGAATGCGATGGTTCGGCGCAAGCCGTCCCCGCACGCCGCGGTGTTTCGCGCTGTCCCGCCGGGCCTCGGCCTTGGCCTGTGCTTTGTTTCTAAAAGCCCTGCATTGCTACAGAGCCCAGCACAGAGGCCGGGGTGCGTCCCACCCGGGTTTAACCGGGCACCCGGACGG
>JBCBTR010000086.1:0-8929 GCA_039818545.1 Pseudomonadota bacterium | reverse complement strand
CGTCTGACGGACCACCCGGCGATTGATACCTCGCCGTCCATGTCGCCGGACGGTCGCCGGATTGTCTTCAATTCCGACCGTGGCGGCAGCCCGCAGCTTTACATCATGAACACTGATGGCTCGCCGCTGACCTGCCCGTCAGGCGGACGCGATACAGCCTGCCGAATCACATTCGGGCAGGGGCGGTATTCGACCCCGGTCTGGTCACCGCGCGGCGATCTGATCGCTTTCACCAAGCAAACACGCGGAAAATTCCATATCGGTGTCATCGGCATCGATGGCAAAGGCGAGCGCCTTCTGTCGGAGGCTTATCTCGATGAGGGTCCGGACTGGTCGCCAAATGGCCGTGTGATCACGTTTTTCCGCGAGAATTATCCCGGTGCAGGCCCACGTCTGTGGTCTGTGGACTTGACCGGGCGGAATCTCCGTCAGATGAATACATCGACCGACGCTTCCGACCCGGCTTGGTCGCCATTGCTGGACTAGAAGATTTATGATTGTTCATCTACGCCGCAATCTCGCCGAATTTCGGTCTGAATCTGTCGCAAAGTCGGGTTTATACGCCCGTTTCTGAAATCACGCGCAGGGTCGCGCGCTGACTAACATGGTCACCAGGGGAGCCCTCAACCATGAATACCTTGCTTAAAGCTTCTGCCGCTGCGGCGGTTCTTGTCGGGGTCGCTGCCTGCGCCTCTCAACCGGAACCAGAGCCCGTTGCGGAAACACCAGCGCCGGTAGAAGAACCTGCGCCGGTTGAAACCGTCGAAGCCGCACCCGCTGCACCGGTCTATTCCGGTCCGGCTCCCGGTTCGCTGGAAGATTTCCAGGTCAATGTTGGCGAGCGCGTCTACTTTGATCTCGACCAGTCCCGTCTGGATGGAGACGATCAGGAAATCCTGAATCGTCAGGCCGCATGGCTTGCCTCCTATCCGGGCTTCAGCATTCTCGTCGCTGGTAACTGCGATGAGCGTGGCACACGCGAATACAACCTTGCGCTCGGCGAACGCCGTGCCGCTGTTGTGAAAGACTACCTTGTCAGCCTTGGTGTCGATTCCTCGCGCATCGAAACCATCTCCTATGGCAAGGAGCGTCCACTGGACGCCTCTTCCAACGAAGCTGCATGGGCTCGTAACCGGAACGGCTTCACGCAGGTTCTGGACGCAACGGCTGGTTAAGCTTTAGCCACAACTCTGCACAAAGCGGCCGGGCGCCATAATTCGGCCCCGGCCGTTCTTGTATCTGGGAGGCATGATGAAGCTTCGATTTATCTCGCTCATAACGGCGGCAGCGCTGACCTGCGCTGCGCCCGCAATGGCCCAGCGTGCGCCGATCACTCAAGGCGCGACCAGTGGCGATCTTGCCGCGTCGACCTCCCAGCTGCGCCAGTCGGTGGCGGAGATGCGGGTTCAGATCAACAATCTGAAAGCCGACAATTCTGCGCTGAACGGTCAGCTGGAAACGCAGGAATTCCTGCTGAGCCAGTCGCGTGATGAGATCAATCGTCTTCAGGGTGATGACAAGGCGATCGCAGACCTGATCGGTCGGCTTGAAGAGACAATCGATTCGCAGGATGCCCGGATTTCCGCGCTCGAAGCGCAGATGACCGTGGGCGGACCCGCCGCTCCGAGAAGCTTCGTGACAGACCCGGCCTCGGGCGAGGATGAAGGGTCTGCAGATCCCGCAGGTCTTGAGACACGTCAGACACGCCCACTCGGAACGTTGCCAGCCTCGGCGCTCCCGGGCGATGCCGGGCCGCTCTTTGCGGACGCAAAATCCAAACTGCTTCGCTATGATTATGCGGGTGCCGAAGCTTCCTTCCGCGCTTTCATTGACCAGTTCGGTGACGACGCTCAGGCCGGTGAGGCCCAGTATTGGCTGGGTGAGGTTCTCTATCAGCAGGAGGCCTATGCCGAATCAGGTGCGGCCTACACGGACATGATCCGAAACTATCCTGACGATCCGCGCGCGCCCGATGCCCTCGTAAAGCTTTCGCGGTCCATGCGTCTGGTGGGCGATCCTGATGCGGCCTGCGCCGCGCTCAGCCAGTTGCCGCGCCGCTATCCTGACGCGTCCGGCGTGACCAAGAATCTCGCCGCTGTCGAGCGTTCGCGATCCGGTTGCTCTTAAGCGACCTCGTTTCACCTGAATTTGAAGCAGCCGCCGCGTTTGCTGACGGCCCGATCTGCCTTGCTGTCTCTGGTGGTGGAGACTCTATGGCCCTGCTGGCGCTCGCCGCCACATGGGCGAAAACGGCCTCGCGTGAGCTGCTTGTTCTGACCGTCGATCACGGCCTTCGTGCCGAAGGTGCCGAGGAAGCCGTATTCGTCGCCAGGGAAGCGCAGGCTCTGGGGCTCGCTCATCGGACCCTTGAATGGCATGCGCCGGCTGCCGCTCAGGCAAAGGCCCGCCGGGCGCGTCACGCCCTGCTCGCCGATGCGGCACGGTCTGCCGGGGCGAGGCTGATCCTGACCGGCCACACGCTGGATGATGATCTGGAAACGTTTCTGATGCGCGCACGCCGCGGGTCGGGCTGGCGCGGTCTGGCAGGCATGGGGCGGGGGTCAGCCTCGCCTGTCTGGCCAGCGGGGCGAACCCTCATGATCGCCCGTCCGCTTCTCGGACTGTCCCGCCTTCAGCTCCGGGACGCCCTGAAAGATTTCGGCGCGTCGTGGGTCGAGGATCCAACCAATGAAAACACGGCCTATGAGCGCGTGCGCTGGCGCCGGCATCTGACGGACAAGCCATCGCTGCGGGGCAGGGTGCAGGGGCTTCAGGAGGACCTGAAAATGCTTCGCCGACTGGAGTCGCGGGCGCTGGCGCGTTGGCTGACCCAGGAGGTGTCCGCCGAACCGGATGGATCGCTCATGGCCAGTCTGGCGGGTCTCTCGGCCCCGGCCACCGAGCCCGCGCTTGATCTTCTCATCCAGATCGCTGCCGGTCGCGATCGCCGGCCTGATGCGCAGCGTCTGAGACGACTTGCCGAAGATGTCGAGCGCGGCGGCTCTGACACAGCCTGCACCCTCGGCGGCGCATGGATTGAGCGGACAGGCAATCAGTTGCTCATTGCTCGCGATCCGGGGCTTGTTGAGCCGGGCGATGGGGATGTCTGGGATGGCCGGTTTGTGCGCGAAGCGGGTGCGCCGCAGATCACGCCGACGGCCCGGATGACGCGCGGGACTCTGCCTCCGGATGAAGATGGCTGGCGATGCCTTGCCCCTGAGCGTCTTACGCTTACCGCCTGCGCACTTCTTGCCTACTGAAAACTAATAATTTCGTCGCAGTGATTAAAGCTCGTTTTTGAACGGTCATGTTACTATGTTGTCTAGCAAGCACTACGCACGGGATTTCTAATGAATATGCGCAATTGGGCCGTCTGGGGCGTCATTCTCGCTCTTATCCTTGGCATGGCCATCGCCATGCAGGGGTCTAGTACACCAGCTGATGTCAGAGAGCTGACCTATTCGGAGGTCTTGAATCGGGCAGAGTCCGGTGACCTTGAATCGGTAACGATTTCTGCAACCTCGATCGAAGGCAAGCTGCGCAGCGGCGACCGGTTTATTGCCGAGAAGGCAAATTTCGACCCCGACCTCGGTGAGCGCCTGACAGATAGCGGCGCAAACGTGACCTACAATTCCGATGAGGGCGGTTTCACGATTGGCGCGCTGATCCTGAACATCCTGCCCGTACTTCTGATCCTCGGCCTGTTCCTGTTCATGATGCGTCAGATGCAGGGCGGCGGCGGTCGTGGCGCGATGAGCTTCGGCAAGTCCCGCGCTCGTCTCCTGACAGAAAAGCATGGACGCGTGACGTTTGATGACGTGGCCGGCGTGGATGAGGCCAAGGAAGAACTTCAGGAGATCGTTGAGTTCCTGCAGGACCCGACCAAGTTCCAGCGCCTCGGCGGCAAAATCCCGAAAGGCGCGCTGCTTGTCGGCCCGCCCGGGACCGGTAAGACGCTGCTCGCCCGCGCCATTGCCGGCGAAGCCAACGTCCCGTTCTTCACGATTTCCGGCTCCGACTTTGTCGAGATGTTCGTCGGCGTCGGCGCAAGCCGCGTGCGGGACATGTTCGAACAGGCCAAGCGTTCTGCACCCTGCATCATCTTCATCGACGAAATCGATGCCGTTGGCCGCTCCCGCGGGGCCGGCCTTGGCGGTGGCAATGATGAGCGTGAGCAGACCCTGAACCAGCTCCTCGTCGAGATGGACGGTTTTGAAGCCAATGAAGGCATCATCCTGATCGCGGCAACGAACCGCCCGGATGTTCTGGACCCTGCGCTGCTGCGTCCGGGCCGTTTCGACCGGCAGGTAACGGTCGGCAATCCGGACATCATCGGCCGCGAGAAAATCCTCAAAGTGCACATGCGCAATGTGCCGCTTGCAAAGGACGTCAACGCGAAAACGATTGCACGGGGCACGCCCGGGTTTTCCGGCGCGGATCTCGCAAACCTCGTGAACGAGGCCGCCCTGCTGGCCGCGCGTCGTGGCAAGCGTGTCGTCTCCATGCGCGAGTTTGAAGACGCCAAGGACAAGGTCCTGATGGGCCCTGAGCGCCGCTCCATGGTGATGTCGGACAAGGAAAAAGAGCTCACCGCCTGGCACGAAGCCGGTCACGCAATCGTGGCCATGAAAGTCCCGGCGGCAGACCCGGTTCACAAGGCGACGATTATTCCGCGTGGACGTGCGCTCGGCATGGTCATGCAGCTGCCAGAAGACGACAAGCTCTCGATGTCACGGATCGAGATGGTCTCCCGTCTGGCCATCATGATGGGTGGCCGTGTCGCCGAAGAACTCAAATTTGGCGATGACCATGTCACTGCCGGGGCCGCATCTGACATTCAGCAAGCGACCCGTCTGGCGCGCGCCATGGTGACGCGCTGGGGCCTCTCCGATGAGATTGGCCCGGTCGACTACGGTGAAGATCAGGGCGAGGTGTTTCTCGGCCAGCAACTGGTTCAGTCTTCCCATGTCTCCGAGGAGACATCCAAGAAGATTGAGGAAGAAGTGCGCAAGCTGGTGCAGACCGGCATGGATGATGCGCGCCGCGTCATGACCGACTATCGCGACCAGTGGGCGGCGATTGCCGAAGGCTTGCTGGAATACGAGACTCTGTCCGGCGATGAGATCACCAACCTGCTCGATGGCAAGCCGCCAGAGCGCCCCGATCTGGATGACGAAGATGATGGTCCGGCGTCGGCCGTTCCGGTCATCGGCAAGCGTCGCAAACCGAAATCCGGCTCTGAAGATCTCGGCGATCCCGAACCAGCCTGACGACACCCGTGACAGGTCGCAGCGCTCAGGCCCTCTACACGTTCGTTCCGATATCGGACGGTGAGAGGGCAAAGGCGTTCTATCGCGACGTACTGGATCTCGACTTGCTGGAAGACACGCCGTTCGCCTTGGTCTTCAAGGTTCCCGGCGGGGCGCTTCGCCTCGCAAAAACACCGGATTTCACCCCGCACCCCTTCACCATTGTCGGCTGGGTGACACCAGATATTTCGAGCGATATGGACCGCCTTGCTGAAAAGGGCGTGACCTTTGAACGGTTCGAACAGCTGCCTCAGGACGAAGCCGGCATCTGGGTGGTCCCGGACGGAACGAAGATTTGCTGGTTCAGGGACCCTGATGGAAACTTGCTCTCCCTGACGCAAACTGGCTGATCCTCAACAGCGCGCGTTAACTGCGTGCATGCTATAGGATTGGGCAAGGCTTGGATGAGAGGTGGACCCGATGATCAGATTTTCAGCGCTCGGCGCATGCTTTCTCCTGCTCTCCGCCTGCGCCCGTCAGGATGTTGCCGTGAACGATTTCTGGCTGCGCATGTCCGGGCTGTGCGGACAGGCCTTTGAGGGCCAGATGGTCAGCAATGACGAGGCCGATACCTTCTTCCAGTCCCAGAGACTTGTCATGCTGGTGCGCGACTGTTCGGAGACGGAAATCCATATCCCTTTCAGTGTCGGCGCGGATGATACCCGAACCTGGGTGCTCTCTCGCGGGGAGGAGGGCGTTGTCCTTCGCCACTATCATCGCCACCTGCCGAACAGGCCTGAAGGCGTGACCGACTATGGCGGCGTGCTGGCAGAAGGCGCGACCGGCTCCCGTCTGGAGTTTCCGGTGGATGCTGCGACTGTCGCTGTCTTCGAAGATGAAGGCCTGACGGAATCGATGGCCAATGTCTGGGCGATGGAGATGCGTCCGAGCGAAGACATGTTCGCCTATGAAATGGCGCGCCCGGGCCGTTTCTTCCGCATCGAATTCGATACGTCTGAACCGGTGCCTCTCAATCTGTCGGACGAAACTGGATGAGCGATCTGAGGGGCCGGGTACTGGTCATTGCCGGATCCGATTCCGGTGGCGGGGCCGGCATTCAGGCTGACATCAAGACGATTACCGCACTCGGCGGCTATGCCATGACAGCGGTCACGGCGATCACGGTACAGGATACGACTGGCGTTCATGGCGTCTGGCCGGTGCCGCTCGATGCCGTGCTCGGCCAGATCGACGTCACGCTCGCCGACATTGGGGCGGATGCCATCAAGACGGGCATGCTCGGATCGGCCGCGCTCGTTGAAGCTATCGCCGAACGCCTGTCAGACCGCGCGCCGGAGACAGCCCGTATTATCGATCCGGTTATGGTGGCGACCTCTGGTGACCGGCTGGTCGATGAGAAAGCCGTTCAGGCGATCCGGTCTGATCTTGTGCCCCGCGCTGTGCTGGTCACGCCGAACGCACCTGAGGCCGAAGTGCTGACGGGAAAGGCGGTCGAAACCGTGGATGGCCAGCGTCGCGCCGCAGAGCGCCTGCTTGAGCTTGGCGCGATGGGCGCGCTCGTGAAGGGCGGACATGTTGGCGGCGATACGATCACCGATGTCCTGCAAACCACGCATGGCGAGTGGCTGTTCGATGGCTCCCGCATCCAAACGGATTCGACCCATGGCACGGGCTGCACGCTTGCATCGGCCTGCGCTGCGCTGATCGCTCAAGGCAAAATGGTGCCAGATAGTGTCGAAGGCGCGCGGGATTATCTGCGCGGCGCGATTGAAACCGCGCCCGGTTTTGGTCGCGGGCATGGGCCCGTCAATCATAGCTGGGTGATGACGTCTTGCGATTAGCGACAGACCGGCTCAGGTCTTCGCGAATTCCTCGGCGACGTCTTCGGAGCTCTCCTCATCGGCGATCTCCAGCGCTTCGCGGTCCTGTTGCAGGATGCGGAAGATGCGGGCGAGGTATTCCTGCGTCCACAGGCCCCGCTCAGCTGCTTCGTCCTTGGTGGGCTCGAAGGCCTCAATCGTATCTTTCGAGACCGTCCCATCCCGCTCGATCAGCCGTTCGATCGTGTCCATGCGTTCGCGCATCACCGCGACTTCCTGGGCCAGCGCCAGCGTGATGTTCATGACGCGCTCGACATCCGGATTGTCCAGAAACCATGGACGCTTGCCTTTGGCTTTCGCGCCAGCAAGCAGAAGGGGGTCCAGCGTGCTCATCAGGCGACCTTCTTTGCGCCGATGACATGCCAGGCGGCCTTGCGGCCATAGTCTTCGCTGTCATCTTCGGCGGCGTCCGGGAACACGTCCTTGTCGACAATTGCGGCGACCCCGTCATGGATCAGTTCATTGTCGGAAAAGCCGGCATCCTTCATCCATTGATCGAGATCGATCTCGTGCATCTTCGTCCAGAAGGGCTCGTTATTGTAGAAGGCATCCCAGTCGCGCATGGCCTGCTCGAAGAGCGGCATGTTTTCGTCGTATTGCGGCTGCTCGACATGCAGGACGATGCCGCCAGGTTTCACGAGACGGCGGGTCTCCTTGAAGATCGCCGGCATGGTCTTGTAGCTCGTCTCGTGCAGGAACATGGTCGACTGCACCCAATCGAAGCTCTCATCCTCGAACTGGGAGAGATCGGTGACATCGCCCTGAACGAAGGTGACGTTTTCGATGCCAAGGGATTTCTCGCGGGCGAGGCCGTAGCGCAGCATGGGCGCACCGACATCGACGGCCACAACTTCTGCATCCGGGAACGCTTCGGCGATCGGCAGCACGTTATGGCCAAGGCCGGCCCCGATATCGAGAATGCGCTTCGGCTTGAAATCAGGACCGAGCGTGCGTTTTGCCCATTCAGCCACGGCAACGCCGCCGCCATCATTGTAGCGGCCGAGCATGCCGCCCGTCGTCGCGAAGATGCCTGCATCATAGTTGGCAGGGCCGGTCACATCGCCCGGCACGAGTTCTGAATGGTAAGATCCCGGCATGCAGTGATGGTCGATTGCCGTCACGCCGCGGGGCAGGGACAGGTTCGGGTCGAGCTGCAGGCGCTCATCGCCCTCGGTCAGGGCCCGCGCCGTTTCGTTCAGGCTGTCGGCCTGACGGATTGTCGTCCAGCGCCCAGCCTGCTGGCGGGTTTCCATCGTTGCGCGGCGCAGGGCTGACCACCACTGCCAGATCGGTTCCTTGGTGAGCGCTTTGCGGACCTCGTGACGGTTTTCGAAGCTACGGCCGGTTTCTTTCTGGTGGGTTGGCTCGACACGGGCCTCAAAAGCTTCCGCGACACCCGGCATCACCTTGGTCGACAGGTGCCGGTTCATCTGAGCGAGAAAGTTGAACCGGGCGACCTCGTCGTGCGTGGTCTCAGGATAAACGCCATGCTTGCCGACAACGCGGTAGTCCGGCGGGCCGTCATAGACGGGTGTGTCTTTGGGCAGAGTCGCTGTGTCAGCCATGGTGTTCGCTCCTTATCACCGCCAAGATGGCGGCTGGGGTCGACTCCTGCAACGGGGTCGGTCATACAAAAGATATATCATTTACCCGAACCTGCCATAGGGGAGACTACGGATATGGCCACCAAAATTGTCGCACTCTTCAATCTGAAGCCCGGAATCAGCGTCGCTGATTATGAGGCGTGGGCACTTTCGACCGACGTTCCGACGGTCAATG
>JBCBTR010000085.1:0-9087 GCA_039818545.1 Pseudomonadota bacterium | reverse complement strand
GTCGACTCCAGCCCGAGGTCACACGGCCCGCCATCGAGAATGGCTTCGACCTGTTCGCCCATATCGGCGGCCACATGCGCAGCAGTGGTCGGGCTGACGCGTCCTGAAGGATTGGCCGATGGCGCAACCAGAGGCCCTCCAAATGCCTTGAGCAGAGCCCTTGCGACCGGATGGGCCGGCATCCGGATGGCGATTGTATCGAGACCGGCGCGGGCGAGGTCGCAAACAGTGCAGCTCTCGGACACGGGCAGCACAAGTGTCAGCGGGCCGGGCCAGAACGCCGCCGCGAGCACGAGGGCTTCATCAGACAAGACCGCTTGCATGGCTGCTGCTTCAAGCGATGCGACGTGTGCGATCAGCGGGTTGAAGCGTGGGCGGCCTTTGGCTTCGTAAAGCGCCGCCACCGCAGAATCGCTCGTCGCATCGGCGGCGAGCCCATAGACGGTCTCCGTCGGCATCGCGACAAGGCCGCCCCGTTTCAGGGCGTCTGCGGCAAGCGCGATCGAGTCCGGCGAGGGCGGGAGAATACGGGCGGTCATTCCCGCCCGTTAGCACAGGCTCTAGTTGATGCGCGAGGCCTCGACATGCACGGCGACGGTGACATCTTCACCGACCCAGTCCGCACCGGGGTCTGACTCAAGGCCAAGATCGAGCGGTGTCCGCCCGAAAACAGCTTCGCCGTCCATGCTGGCCGTGTCACCCTCGATATCGAGGGTGAATGCGAACGGGGCTTCCATGGTCTGCTCCTTGATCGTCAGGGCGGCGATGGCGGTGTAGCCCGTCTCGGTGACGGCAAAGTCAGACAGCACGACGGTTGCCGCCGGGAAGCCCGACACATTGAACCATTCCGCCGATTTCAGGCTGTCATCGTAGAGCTTGTTACCGGTGCGGGCCGAGCCGGTATCGACGGCCACTTCGGCGCGGGCGGCACTGACATCTTCGGCGTCGAACGCGATATCTGCCGACCAGTCGCGAAACGTGCCGGTAAACGCGCTGCCATCATGATCGCCTGAAAAGCTGATCTCGGAGGCTTCGTAGTCAACCGCCCAGTTGGCGGCGACCTCACCCGTGGAGGCAAGGTCAGCGCCGCCGCTGGCTGCGCTGGCGACGATGGGGGCACCGGCAACGATCGCGAACGCCAGAAAGGCTGCACCAAACGCCGAAACAGCGCCGCGGGCAGGGGCTTGCGGCGGGGCTGCCCGGCCAAACAGTCGGGGAATCATTCTCTTCAAAACGCCGTCCTCATCCATGATCTCGTGTTTCAGCGCGCCGCCAACATGCAGCACAATCATCGCAATCGCGACCCAGGCGAGTTTAGAGTGAACAAACTCGGCGATGCCGTGACCGGTCTCGTTTTGCAGACCACTCATGAACGGTAGATGAGGCCAGCTCACCAAACCGAAAATCACGGTCGGGACCTGAAACTCGTAGGCGGTCGAGACATACACCCACCCCGACAGCGGCATCAGCAGCATCAGGCCGTAAAAGGCCCAGTGGACCAGGTGGGATGCGGTTTTCTCCAGCGCCGGCATATCTTCCGGCAATGGCGGCGCTGGGTTGGCGAGACGCCAGCCAATGCGCGCAATCGTCAGGATCAATACGGTGATCCCGATGGATTTGTGCAACTGGTAGAGCATCTCCTGTCCCGGCGCACCGTCGGGCAGATCGCCCATGTACCAGCCGGCCGGAATCATCCCGATAATGGCCAGAGCGATGGCCCAGTGAAGGGCAATCGCCACGGCTGTGTAGCGGGAGGATTCGGCGGGCGTGGTCATCGTCTATTCGTCCTGCAGGAACTCGCCCGAGAACTCGATCACGACTTCATCGCTGATGTTCGGGATCGCGGCGGTCATGCCGAAGTCAGACCGGTTGATCGTCGTTGTGGCATCGAAGCCAATCAGATCACGCTCACCGAACCATGCGGCGTTGCCATTGCCGTTGAACGTGACGTCCAGCGTCACAGGCAGGGTCTGCCCGAGGAAGGCGAGATCGCCGGTGACGGTCCCGGTGTCTTCACCTGTGCGTTCGACCGCTGTCGAGGTGAAGGTGATCTCCGGATGCTCATCAGCG
Organism: Pseudomonadota bacterium; assembly: GCA_039818545.1. GTDB lineage: Bacteria > Pseudomonadota > Alphaproteobacteria > Caulobacterales > Hyphomonadaceae > JANQQC01. The sequence goes on along the minus strand of JBCBTR010000085.1, from coordinate 7,017 downwards.
TTCAGCCAGCGTGCGTTGCGGGAGATGTCCTCGTCCCATGTCTCGAACTCCGAGTCGGCGTGGCCGGCTTTGTAGTCCAGCGGGTAGTTGGAGACGACGCCCATTGGATTGATGGTCACGGTCAGGGAGGAATTCTCCGGCGTTTCCGGGTCGAATTGCAGGTCAGCATCGTAGTCTGTGAACGCCACGCGATAGGAGGACAGCCCGCCGCTATGGCCGACTTTCCATGTCAGGAAGGCGTGGGTGCGCTCCAGCGAATAGTTGGCGGCTGAAACCTCTTCAAGTGGGGCATAGTCCGTTTCCGCTGCAGCCGCCTCAACCGGCGGCGGAGGTGCCGGCGCGTCGGATTCGGGGGCAGCGGATTCGCCACCGCCACAGGCGGCAAGAAGGGCGAGCGCAGAGGCGCTGGCGGTGAGATGTGCGAGTTTCATCGACATGATCCTTTTCAATACCGTCTCTATTCGTCCTGCAGGAATTCGCCGCTGAATTCGATGACAACTTCATCAGAAATCATCGGCACCATCGCCGTTACGCCGAAATCGGAGCGGCTAATGGTTGTTACGGCATCAAAGCCGATCAGATCCCGTTCGCCGAACCATGGCGCGTTGCCGGTCCCGTTATAGGTGACCTCGACGGGGACCGACTGTGTCACGCCACGAAAAGTCAGGTCGCCTGTGACGATGCCGGTATTGTCGCCGTTCTGTTCCACGCTGGTGGAAACGAAAGTGATTTCGGGATGCTCGTCGCCATTGAGGAACTTGTCGTCGGTGGCGAGTTCAGTTTCCCATTCGGCCTTCTTCTCGGCTTCGGGATAATTGGTTTCCAGCGCGACCGGGTTGATGGTCAGCGAGATGGAGGACTCAACCGGACTGGCCGGGTTGAAGTCGATGTCAGCGTCAAAGTCGGTGAAATTGACGGTGTAGCTGGACAGCCCGTTATGGGAGACCGTCCAGGTGAGGAAGGCGTGTCCTTTATCGAGGCTGTAATTGGCTTCGGCTGTTTCATCGAGCGACTGGGCGGATGCCCCACCGGCGAGGATGAGGGCTGAGGTGGCGGCCATAAGAAGGGAACGCATATTTGATCTCCTTGAACTAAGTCTGCGACAAGACGTAACGCTACATTGGATGACGTTACGTACAGCGCTATTGATTATGCCAAATAACACTTATTCGTGAGGACGACTGCATGCCCTATGACGCCCCGGTCAACGATATCTCGTTTGCGTTGACTCAGTTGGCCGCGATTGACCGTTTGTCGGGCGGTCAGGGCTTTGACTCCTACGATCCTGATCTTGTTGGACCGATCCTCGAAGAGGCGGGGAAACTGGCACGGGATGTTCTTGCTCCGATCAATCAGTCCGGTGACAAGGCTGGCGCTGTACTGACCGAAGATGGCGTCATTGCGGCCCCCGGTTTCAAGGAAGCCTATGCCGCCTTCCGCGATGGTGGCTGGATGGGGCTGGCCGCGCCGGAAGAATATGGCGGGCAGGGCCTGCCGCGCGCGCTGGCGCTGGGCGTTATGGAAATGGTGCATGGCGCGAACATGGCGTTCGGTCTCTGCCCGATGCTGAGCTTTGGGGCCATCGAGGCGCTTGTCGCCCATGGCACGGACGAGCAGAAAGAGACTTATCTCCACAAGCTGGTGGCGGGCGAGTGGACGGGCACGATGAATCTGACGGAGCCGCAGGCGGGCTCGGATGTCGGCGCGCTCAAGACCAAGGCCGTTCCGAACGATGACGGCTCCTATGCCATCTCGGGCCAGAAAATCTACATCACCTGGGGCGATCATGACATCGCGGACAACATCGTCCATCTCGTGCTTGCGCGCCTGCCGGATGCGCCGGAGGGCTCTCGTGGCGTGTCGCTCTTCATCTGCCCCAAATTTCTCGTCAACGCAGATGGATCGCTCGGCGCGCGCAACCGCGTGAATTGCATCGGCCTTGAGACCAAGCTCGGCATCCATGCGAGCCCGACCTGCGTGATGGAATATGACGGGGCGACCGGCTGGCTCATCGGCGAAGAAAACAAGGGCCTTGCCTGCATGTTCACGATGATGAACTCGGCCCGGCTCAATGTGGGCCTTGAGGGTGTGGCGGTCGGCGAGGCGGCCTATCAGACCGCGTTCGAATACGCGCAGGAACGCAAACAGGGCAAAACCGAGGGCGTTGAGGGGCCGGCCCCCATTCTCCACCATGCCGATGTGCGTCGCACGCTCACCACGATGCGCTCGCAGGTCATGGCGGCGAGGGCGATCTGCTATGCCTGCGGCGTCGCTGCTGATCTGGCCGAGGCCGGAGACACCGAAGAGATCAGGCAGGCAGCGCGGCTTCGGGAAGAGCTGCTCACGCCCGTTGCCAAGGCCTGGTCGACGGATATGGGCGTGGAGGTTGCGAGCCTCGGTGTGCAGGTGCATGGCGGCATGGGCTTCATGAATGAGACGCTGGCCGCGCAGCTCTACCGGGACTCTCGCATCGCCCCGATTTACGAAGGCACGAACGGCATTCAGGCGATTGATCTGGTGGGGCGGAAACTCTCCATGGCCGACGGCGCGGCGATGAATGAGATGATCGCCGAGATCGATGCGACCGCGCGCTCGGTACGTGAGACCAATGACCCGCAACTCGTTCAGATCGCCGAACGGCTGGAAACCGCCTCTGCGTCGCTGGCCGAAGCGACGCGCTGGATGATCGAGACGATGAAGACCGACCGTGAAACCGCGCTTGCCGGCGCGACCGCTTATCTCGGCCTTTCCGGTGACGTCATCGGTGGACATTTCCTCGCCAAGGGCGCGCTTGCGGCCCGAAGCGGCTCGGATTTGCGAACCCGCGCCCAGATGACGGCGCTCGCGGGGTTCTATGCTGAAACAACGCTCGCCGAAGCGCCGGGTCGCGTGGCGGGTGTCACCAAAGGCGGCGAGGCGGTCCTGCGCGACTCCGAGGCTCTGTTCGGCGTCTGAGGCGGCCAGTCATGCAGGTTGACCTTATCGACGCGAAAGATCCCGCGACGCTGGTAGGCCTTTGGGTCGAGACGTTTCGTCAGGCCTATGACGGCGTTCATGCCGCCGAGGACATCGACGCTTACTGTGAGGCCAACTTTACGCTCGACGCAGCGACAACCGCGCTTGCGGATCCGGCGACGCGCTGCCGTCTGGCGATGATGGATGGCAAGCCGGCGGGCCTGCTTGGGGTCCGCGACACGCCGTGCCCGTCACCGCTGTCCGGCCCATCGGCGGAGTTGAAGCAGATTTACGTGCTTGCCAGCGCTTACGGGACGGGGCTTGGCCCGGGCCTGTTTGAAGATGCGCTGTCCATTCTGCGCGCATGGTCATGCCAATGGATGTGGCTGTGCGTGTCGGACTGGAATCAGAGGGCGAAAGCGTTCTACGCCAAGCATGATTTTGCCCGCGCTGGCGCTGGTCCGGTTCTCGAAGTGGGGTCGGATCGTTTGCCCTCATCGATCCTTGTGCGGCCTGTCCAATAGATGGGCAAAGCGCGGGGGCGGGGCGATAATCGACGTGCTGCGCTTTTCCCGCTCTCCAAACTATGGTCCGTTCTGAAAAGACTTCAGGAGCTGATGACCAATGATGAAACTCGCCGCCATAGTCCCATCGATTGCGGTGCTGGCCGCCTGTACGACGCTGACCGAACCGGCTGAGCCGGCCCCGTCGCCTTCGCTGCACGAGACGATGATCGTTTTTGACAGTCATCTCGATACTCCGATCAATTTCTCCCGCCCTGATTTCAGCCTCATCGCCGACAATCCGAGTGTGCTTGGCCGCACGCAGGTCGATCTTCCGAAGATGCAGCGCGGTGGGCTCGATGGTGGTTTCTGGGTGATCTACACGCCGCAGGGTCCGCTGGACGAGGAATCCATGCAATCAGCCCGGGATGCGGCGCTGTTCCGCGCCAGCGAGATCCGCGAGGCGGCGGCCGCCTATGAAGACTTCGAGCTGGTCTACACGGCCGATGCCGCCGAAGCCGCCGTGCGTGACGGGAAGCGCGCCATGCTGGTCTCCATGGAGAACGCTTATCCGCTGGGCAACGACATCTCCATGCTGACCACCTTCCACAATTTCGGCCTGCGCATGGTCGGCCCGGTCCACTTCCGCAGCAACCAGTTTGCCGACAGCGCGACCGACATCGAAGCGCCCCATGACGGCCTCAGCCCGCTCGGGGAAGAGCTGATCAAGGAGGCCAACCGGCTCGGCATGATTCTGGACGGCTCCCATGCCGCCGACAGCACGGTGCGGGACATGATGGCGCTGTCGAAAACGCCGATCATCCTGTCTCACTCCGGACCGAAGGCGATCTTCGATCATCCCCGCAACATCGACGATGATCTCATGCGGGAACTGGCAGCGTCCGGGGGTGTGATCCAGATCAATGCGCTGGGCTCTTACCTTGAAGAGCTGGAGCCGACGCCGGAACGCGCCGCCGCGCTTGAGGCCCTGTTCGCTGATTTTGACGCGCCGCCCGCAGAGTTGCCACCCGAGCAGCAGGCGGAGTTCCGTACACGCTTTCTGGCGTTGAACGAAGCATTCCCGCCGCCGCTGTCGAGCTTCGACAAGTATATGGAACATGTGCTGCACGCGCTCGAAGTCGTCGGGCCGGACCATATCGGCATTGGGGCCGACTGGGATGGCGGCGGAGGTGTCGAGGGTATGGAGGATGTGTCCGCCCTTCCGCGCGTCACCGAGGCGCTGATGGCGGCGGGTTATACCGCCGAAGACCTTCAGAAGATCTGGGCCGGTAATATGATGCGGCTGCTGCGTCAGGCCGAAGCGGCAAAGGAAATCGCCGACTAGGGCTCCAGCGGCTCGATCAGGACGCGCACCGGTTCCACGCTCATTTCTATGCGCTCGACCGTGTAGCGTCCGCCGCCGTCTGGTGCGCGGCCCCAGTAGCCGCGGGATGTTTCCGTCTGGCGGAATGTATAGCGCACGCCGCGGCCATCCTCGGCGAGGCCAACGCGGCTTGTGTTGACGACCCCGCTGGTGTCCACGAGGCCCTGCCCGATAATGGAGGCCATGGTTTCCAGCGGGCTCGACACGCCAGCGGACTGTGCGCGGGGCACCTGCGAGTATTCAGAACCAATCGTCGTTGATTTGTAGGGTGCCGGGGTGATGGTGAGGCTGCGCACATCGATTACGTCGCCTTGCGAGAGTAGGGAGATGGACAGCCCTTCAACAAAGATCGCCTGCTCGGTTTCTGTCCTCACAGCGCGCCTTGCATCGACGAGTGTGACATAGCCGGTTCCCGCGACGGTCGCCCGGCCATCCGCATCGACGACAAATGCGGTATTCTCATCCACGCCAAACCCGAGTGCGGGATTTATCCTTTCATCGAACAGCGCCGCGATCAGCCGGCCAAGCCGGGCGCGCTGGCCGAAATGCTGGTCGATCACACCATGCGCGAAGAAGCCAAGCCCGGGCGCGAGGGTAATCTCATGGTCCTCGGCCTCGGACGGGTAGATGGAGGGCAGGCTGCGGCCTGAGACGATCATGGTCGGGCTCATCATCGCTGCGCCGGCGCTGGAGCCGCCAATGACTGTGCCGCTGGCATGTGCTGAACGGATCGCCTGCAGTACCGGCGTGTCCTCGCCATCCGCGTCCATCAGAACGTCAGTGATCCGGGACTGGTTGCCGCCTGTGAACCAGATCGCAGACGCCGTCTCAATGACGCTCACGAGCGCCGAATCGTCGGCATTGTCAGCCCAAAGCGCCTCATCCTCTTCGGTTTTCGGGTCGTCGACAGCAGCGAGGGGCAGCGTCGATACAAGCTCATAAGGCACGCCCTGGGCGCGCAGGGCTGCGGTCGTGCGGCTGGCGGCGCGCAGCGGTTCGGCTGACGCAATCGGAACGATCAGAATGGGGCCATCCCCGCGGCGCTGATCGATAAAGGCGCGGTAGACGTCACCCTGTCCGGCCTGCAATCCACCGCCGATAATCACCAGTCGCCCCGGCCCGACAGGCTCCAGGGCCTCCGGAACAGGCTCCGGCGCGGCCACGCATCCGGTCAGAAGGACCGCTGCCAACCCGGCGCTTGTCAGTGATGCTTTGAACACGCCCAGTGCCCTAAACCTTCATTTCGTTCTTTCTTTTTGCATGATAACCGCCCGGCGGACTTGCTCAACGCCGTTTGATGCCGCCAACTGACACGGTTGATCAAATAGGGGTGAACTCATGATTGTCCGGACACTTGCCGCGCTCGCGGTTCTGTCGACCGCCGCGCCAGCCGCACTCGCCGAACGTACCCTGTTACAGGGCGGAGATGTGCTCGATGTGCGCAATGGGCGGATAATGTCATCCACCGACGTGCTGGTGGAAGATGGCCGCATCGTCGGGATTGGTGGCGATCTGAGCGGCGACCTAACCGCCGATGACACAATTGTCGATATGAGCGGTGCGACGCTGCTGCCGGGCCTGTCCGACAGTCATGTTCACCTGACAGGGCGCTCCGACATCCATGGCTATCGCCGGCTCGCAGTGTCGTTGCCGCGCTCCACCGTGTCCGGGGTCGCCAATGCCGAGAAGACGCTAAGGGCAGGCTTCACGACGGTGCGCAATCTGGGGGCCCCCGGCTTTGCCGATGTCGCGCTGCGCGATGCGATCAGCGACGGCGAAATCCCCGGACCACGCATAATCCCCGCAGGGCGTTCCATTGGTATCACGGGCGGTCACTGCGACTCTAACCTTCTGCCGTTTGAGTACAGGGATCAGAGCGGCGGCGTCGCAGACGGGCCATGGGCGGTCCGCGCGAAAGTGCGCGAGAACGTCAAGTATGGGGCCGAGGTCATCAAGTTCTGCGGCACAGGCGGCGTGCTCTCCAAAGGCACACGCATTGGGGCCCAGCAATTCACACTGGAAGAGATGAGCGCGCTGGTGGACGAGGCGCATCTGCTCGGCCTGAAAGTCGCTGTGCATGCGCACGGGACGGACGGCATCAACACCGCGCTTGAAGCGGGCGTCGACAGTGTCGAGCATTCCAGCCTGATCAGCGATGAGGGCATCGAGGTTGCC
>JBCBTR010000084.1:0-9398 GCA_039818545.1 Pseudomonadota bacterium | reverse complement strand
TCGCCATAGAGCGATTGAGACACGAGCAACCCCTGATCGCCATAGGGCAGGCCGAGCCACCGCGTGCGCCGGTTTGCGCGGGCGGCGAGCCATTTCGCCTGAGCGGCGTCAGACCGGAAGCGCAGTGTGAATGTCGCCGCCTTGTCCGGCCGCTGGCTGATATGTGCAGCGACGCGCTCTGCCCAGTCGGGCGATAGGATTGTGTCGGCATGCAGAAACAGCAGCCAGTCTCCGCGCGCGGCTCTGGTGCCTTTGATCAACTGTTTGGCACGGCCGGGCTCGCTACTGAGAACGATCGCGCCGCTCGCCTCCGCCATGGCCGGCGTCGCGTCGCTCGATCCGCCATCGACAAGGATCACCTCGCGGATCAGGCCGGCACCGAGTCCCGGCATCAGGCTCTCAAGGCAGGCTGGCAGGTCTGCTTCGGCATTGAGCGCCGGAATGATGACGGAAAGCGGGGCGGGCATCGTCGACTAGCTAGGCATGTGGTTGCCGCTTGTCACGCAGGAACGATGGCGCGCCCGGTGCGTTGGTTACTCACAGATGACAGGAGACATTAATGAACACGATCTATCAGACGCTGAAAGACGAACATGACCGCCACCGCGAATTGCTGGCCGCCATCGCCGACACGTCCGGCGACACCCAGGAGCGCCGCACGAAATGGGACACGTTCTACAACGAAGTCAGCGCGCATGCGGCTGCGGAGGAGGAGACCCTCTACTCCAAACTGATCGCGAAAGAGGATGGCCAGCCGGCCGGGCGGCACAGCGTTGCCGAACATAAGGAACTGGACGACCTAATGGCCGAACTCAACGAGATTGAGTTTTCCTCCCCGGGCTGGCTAACAAAGTTCAAATCGCTGAAAGACCGCTACGAGCATCACATCGAGGAAGAAGAAAACGATATCTTCCCCGAGGCGAAGGAACTGGTCGGTAAAGACAAGAACGGTCAGATGGCTGAAGCGTTCGAAGAACGAAAAGATGCCGAGCTGGAACTGGTGGATGAGAAGGCCGAAGGCGGACTGGACCACTAGTCCCGTCTACGCCTGAAGCTCCTTCAGCCGTGCTTCAATGTCGAGAAGGTCCCGCCAGGCGCGGCTCTTCTCGACGGGGCGGCGGAGTAGGAAGGCCGGGTGGAAAATTGGGAAGAAGGGAATGGGTTCGCCGCCGGGCGGGGCGTAATCGTACTCCTTGCCGCGCGTCTTCATTATCCCGGTTGAAATTGAGAGCAGGGACTTCGTCGGCACGTTGCCAGCAGCGATAATGATCTTGGGCGCGCTGAGCACAATCATGCGATCTACAAAGGGCCGGCAGGCAGCGAGCTCATCGGCTTCCGGATTACGATTTCCCGGGGGCCGCCAGTAATTCACATTAGTGATAAAGGCATTAGTCGCGCGGTCGAGACTGATCGCCGCCAGCATCTTGTCCAGTAATTGGCCGGCTCTGCCGACAAAAGGCTTCCCGGTCCGGTCTTCCTCCCCTCCGGGGCCTTCACCGATCACCATGACAGGTGCCCCGAACACACCATCATGGACCGCTGTCTTGTTGCAGCCCTGCTTCAGGGGGCATCCTTCAAACGCCTCGATTGCCGCTGTCAGCGATGCAATGTCATCGCAGGATGCTGCCATCGCCGTCGCCTCAGCAACCCAGTCTTCGACGGATTTCGGCCCCTTCTTTCGGCGCGCCTGTGGAGCGGGATTCGTTGTCGGGGATGCCTGTTCTTTTGGCGAATCGGCGTGCTTTGCGGCCTTCAGATATGCACGGACCTCGGCCTCGTCGGCGGCCGCGCCCATATCCGTCCACCACTCTGCGAGAGCGCGGTAGGCAGGGTCTGAGATGGCTTGAGGCATTGAGACGCTTTGGATTTCCTATAAACGAGCCATAAATCAATACGTACGAGACACAGGCGCTGAAAGATAAGCGCAGGAATTTGGGAGACATATATGGCATCCGACGCGCCCCAGCGGGAGTCAATGGAATACGATCTGGTCATCGTTGGCGGAGGGCCGGCTGGCCTGTGCGCCGCGATCAGATTCAAACAACTGGCCAATGACGCTGGTGAAGATCTCTCCGTCGTCGTGATTGAGAAGGGCGGCGAAATCGGTGCCCATATCCTCTCTGGCCTTGTGCTGGATCCCAAGGCGCTCGACGAACTGATCCCGGATTGGCGGACCCGTGATGACCGTCCGCTGAAGACGGAAGTGAAGGTCGACAAATACAAGATGCTCGGGCCGAAAGGCTCTTTCACCTTCCCGAATTTCGCCTTCCCGAAACTGATGCACAATCACGGCTGTTATGCTGGCTCTCTGGCCAATGTCTGCCGCTGGCTGGGGCAGGAAGCGGAGAATATCGGGGTCGAGATCTTCCCGGGCTTTGCCGCGTCTGACGTCGTTTATGGTGAGAATGGCGAAGTCAAAGGCATTGTCGCGGGCGTCATGGGCATCGCCGAGGATGGCACGCACAAGCCTGATTACGAGCCCGGCATGGAACTGCTCGGCAAGTACACGCTGTTCGCCGAAGGCGCGCGGGGCTCGCTGACCAAGGAGCTGAAGAAGAAGTTCGATCTGGAAGCCGACTCTGATCCACAGAAGTATGGCATCGGGCTGAAAGAAGTCTGGTCTGTGCCGGAAGAAGGCTTCGAGGAAGGCCTCGCTCAGCACACATTCGGCTGGCCGGCTGATACCAAGCACTCAAGCGGCGGTGGCTTCCTCTACAAGTTCCGCGACAATGGCGAGCCGTTCGTGTCGGTCGGTTATGTTGTTCACCTGAACTATCAGAACCCCTACATCGCGCCCTACGAAGAGTTTCAGCGCTACAAGCACCACCCCGACATCCTTGAACACATCGAAGGCGGCAAACGCGTCGCTTATGGCGCGCGCGCGATCACGTCGGGTGGGATTCAGTCGGTGCCAAAGCTTGGCTTTCCGGGCGGTGCGCTGATCGGGTGTTCGGCGGGTTTCGTGAACCTGCCGCGCATCAAGGGCACGCACAACGCCATGAAGACCGGTATGCTCGGCGCGGAAACGGCGTTCGAAGCGATCAAGGCTGGCCGTCAGGGCGATGCGCTGGATGCGCTGGATGAGGCTTACAAATCAAGCTGGGTCTATGAAGACCTGTCCAAGGTCCGCAACACCAAGCCGCTGATGTCGCGCTACGGCACGCTGATGGGCGCTGTGATCGGTATGCCGGACATGTATCTGCGCTCATGGTTCGGCTTCGGTTACCTGCCGACGCTGAAACACACCAAGTCAGATGCTGAGTCCCTCAAGCCGGCATCGAAGTTCAAGCCGATCGATTATCCGAAACCCGATGGCGTGATCTCGTTCGACAAGCTGACCAATGTGTCCTTCACCAACACTTATCATGCAGAAGACCAGCCGGTTCATCTGAAAGTGCTGGACGAGTCCCTGCAGAAATCCTCAGAGCATGATGTCTTTGACGGCCCTTCGGCGCGCTACTGCCCGGCCGGGGTCTATGAGTGGGTGGAAGAGGGCGGTTCGCTCAAATTCCAGATCAACTCGCAGAACTGCATTCATTGCAAAACCTGCGACATCAAGGACCCGAACCAGAACATCAACTGGACAGTGCCTGAGGGCTCCGGCGGCCCAAGCTATCCGAATATGTAGACTTTCAGGGCATGAACGGGTTCACCCGCTCATGCCCGTGACGTTTCAGTTTTATAGCAGGTCTCCGCCGGCGGCAGCCGCCGTCGTGCCGTCTGCCTTGAACGCGCGGATCACGTTCTTTCCGGTGATCCATTTGTGCACTTCATCCGGGCCATCGACGAGGCGCTGCGAGCGAATATGGGTGTACCAGCCTGCAAGCGGCGTATCGGTGCTGTAGCCGAGGGCACCATGCAGCTGGATCGCGGTATCGACGACTTTGTGCACCATGTTGGCGAGGAACACTTTCGCGATCCCGTTTTCCTGACGGATATCGAGACCATTCTCGGCCTTGTAGGCGATGTGCATCAGCATCAGGCGGGCGATGTAGAGCTGGCTGGCACACTCCGCGAGCATGAACTGGACGCCCTGTCGGTCTTCCAGTCCCTTGCCGAAGGTTGAGCGCTCGGTGACATGTGCCGTCGCGAGATCCAGCGCCCTCTGGGCCATGGCGACATTGTGCATGCCGTGGCGCAGGCGGCCATAAGCGAGACGGTGCTGGCCCATGGCAAAGCCACCGCCTTCGCCGCCCAGCAGGTTGTCTTCCGAGACGACAAGATCCTTGATCTCGATCTCGCAGTGTGCGGCACCCATCTGTTCGGCCACTTCGCTGTGCAGCGCCATGGTCGGGATGTTGCGCTTTATGATGTAGCCGGGATTGGGCAGCTCAACGATGAAGGTCGAAAACTGCTGGTGGCGCGGAGCCTCCGGATTGGTCTTGGCCATCACCACCGCGATGTCGGCGACATTGGCTGAGCTGGAGAACCATTTCTCACCGTTGAGAACGTAATTGCCTTTGCCGTCCTTCTCGGCGCGGGTCTGCATGCCGGTTGCATCAGCGCCGGCAGCTTTTTCTGTCATGGAGTAGCAAATGCGCTTCTCGCCATTGAAGAGAGGTTTGAGGAATTTCTCTTTCTGGTGGTCGGTGCCGTGCGCCAGCAGGGTCAGCATCGTCGCATCGTCCGGGCCCTGCGAGTTCATCGACAGCGCGCCAAGATGGCTTTGACCGAGTTCCATCTGCACCAGCGCATTGGCAAGTGGCCCGAGGCCCATGCCGCCATGTTCCTTCGGGATAAAGGGGAGCCAGAGACCCTGCGCGCGCGCTTTCTTGCGAAGTGTGTCGACGACCTCTTTCAGGGGTTTGCCCGAGGCAAGTTCCTTTTCTGCCGGGATGCATTCATCCTGAACCCATTGCCGCACCCGCGCGCGGACTTCCTTTGCATCGTCCGGAATTACAAAATCGATCGCCATGGTCGTTATCCTCCTGAATGTTGAGATCAGGATACAGGCCCGCAGATCGCGATCCAGCCGAAAACGATATGACTTAGGGGAAGCGCCAGAGTTGGAGGCGGGATGTCTTACTCGGCTGCGACCGGCTTGTTCGCCGCCCGCAACGTGTCTGGCGAGGAGAGTCGGATCACCCTCGGCCGCCATACCCCCAGAATGACGTTGGCAATCGAAATCGCGAGCACCGCAAGCAGCGTGTACCACTCAAGCGTGAGCAGAGATTGCAGCGCATCCGGCGCGGCCTCGCCATTCGCGATCTCGATTGAGACCTTCGCGGCATAGTCCGCCTTCGCGCTGACAATGGTGAGTACGCCCTTGAACATCAGCACACCGCTCACGGCCTTGATCCAGACCCAGCCTTTGTCCTGAAACGGCGTATGGACGACCATCGAGAACAGGCCCGTGACCAGCGCGAGCGCAAGGGAGGGGAGCAGCACATAGTCACTGATAATCGTGATGCTCTGGCGCAGGTCGGCATAGGCGGCGGGCTCTGTGGGGGTGGAGATCACGAGAAGCAGCATGTAGCAGCCAAGACCGCCGATCAGTCCGCTCGCGGCGACCGTATGCAGGACTTTCACGACTTTTCTGGTGCGTTGCACGGCAGGTCGCCTCGCTGTTTACCGCCCGGTCTCTTCGGGTCTGACCCGAAGGATTGACGTGAATACTTGTGAAATTCAACTAAGTCGCCCGTCAGATCGATCAAGACAGAGGGCAGGATCGGCGTATTTCGCCTTCACCTGGTCACGATTGCTCAATCCTGTTGCTGCAATGCGGTAGGAATGTTTCACTCCACCGACGGCAAGCGGAGACCAAGTATGCCTCGACTTTCCTCCCATAGTCTCGTCTGCGCGGCGGCTGCGCTTGCTTTGGCTGGTTGCGCTGCGACGCCAGACAACGCGCCTCAAAGCGCCGACCGTGCAGCTGTCGATGCGATTGTCGGTCCGCTGGACGGCCTCTATGACGTCTCGCCCGCTGCAGCAGCAACAGCGGTGTTGCGTGATGATGGCCGGCCAGTGGGGTTGTTATCCTATCAGGGTCCCGGTGCTGCGATCCGTGCTGGCGACATGGCGGCCTTTATCGAACACGTGAAGCTCGCCCGTATGGGTGAGAATGAACCGGGCGATTTCGGCGTTGCCGTGATTGCTCTGGACCGGGTTGCTGATGGCGATCTGGAGGCCGCGCGGGTCGTGCTCGACACCGCCGAAGGTGATCCGGCCTCCGCTCGGGTCGTCGCCTTCATCGAGGCCTGGGTGACCGCGCTGGACGGAGATGAGCAGAGAGCGATTGATGAAGTGCGCGTGGTTGGCGGGGCGCTTCCCGGCCTCACCGGTGACTTGTCGCTGGCGGCGATGCTCGAGGCCTTTGGCCGGTATGAGGAGGCGCTGGGCGTCTATGCCAGCCTCACGCCCCGCAAGATTGAAGCGCCGCAGCACGCATTCGACCCGCAGGGCATCCTGTTCGCCCATGCGCAGACCGTTGTGTCGCGGCGAACGTTGCTTCTGCGCCGTCTCGGACGGATCGATGAAGCACGCGACATTTATGCGCGGCTGGCGGCGTCAGAGCCTGAGCAGTCTGCCCGCTACAATGCGGCCATCGAGTCGCTGGATGATCCCGACCAGTTCAAGGACGATGTTTTTCTGACGCCGCAGACCGCGTTTGCGCGGTCGTTCAGCGATCTGTCGCTGACCCTCTACCAGCAGCGGGTGATCACCGCAGCGCTCGCGGGTGTGCGGATCAGTGGATTTGATGAGAACCGCTCGACCATGGACCAGTTGGCGCTGCTGATTGACCCATCCGACGAAGGCCTGCGCGAGGTTGTGATCTCAGGGCTTTACGACGAAGCGCTGTATGAAGGCGCAGCCCATGTTGCTGTGACGGCCCCTGATGAGACGTCACGCCTGCAGTTGTCCGCCGCCTCGTCCTTCCTGATGCTTGGCGATGAGAAAGCTGCCCGCCGCGCCCTCAATCGCAGCCTGCGTCTCTCTGACGATACTGAACGTCTTGAAACGCTGGTCGGGGCGCTTCGCCTCTACACGCTGATGGATGAGGAGAGGGAAGCCATCGCAACGGCGAAGGAAGCCCGCCGCACGGCTGACAACCAGTCCGAGGAGGCGGTGACGCATGCTCTGACGGCGTCCGCTCTCCAGCATTTTGGGCGCACGGAGGAGGCTGTCTTCCATGCGCGGTCTGCACGCGATCTCGATGACACCCATGACCGCCGCATGATGCTGGCGGACATTCTCGGCGCAGCCGGGCAGGTCGATGAAGCCCTGCGTATTATCCGGACCGAGCGTCTTGGCCGCCCGAATGATCCCTACATGCTCAACACGCTGGGCTATTTTCTGATCACGCGGACCGATCGCTATGAGGAGGGCTACAAAGTGCTGGCCCGCGCTTATGCACTGGCCGACCGCGATCCCTACATCGCCGACAGTTTCGGATGGGCACGTTACAAGCTGGGTGACCTTGTCGGGGCCCAGCGTCTCCTCCTGCAGGCGCGCGCCGAGCTGGAGCCACAGGCCCATTGGGAGATCGAAGACCATCTTGGCGATGTGTTCTGGCATCAGGATGAGCCTGAAAAGGCAAAGGAAGCCTGGGCGACCGCTCTTGAAGAGTATCCGCCTGCCCATAAGCGGGCCCTGATCGAAGACAAACTCGAAAACGGGCTTGAGGGCCCACCGCCTGAACGACGTCCCTTGCCAGACGTGTCGCTGGAAGACGGAACGGTTGACCAGCAGGAGATATGACGGCCGGGCTTGCAGGGGCCGCCGCATACTGGAAATAAGGGGCCATGATCGTTCGTAGTATCGTAATCGCGCTTTTTGCCGCCACTACCGTCTATGCCTGCGCGGGAGCACCGGACACTGGCGTCGCCCGCACCGACTACCGTAGTCCGCTCGACCGCCCCCAGACGGCGAAAGCCTACAGCCACTTTCTGGTTGGCCGGTTTGCGGCGCTGACAAATGATCCGCGCGAAGCCGCGTTCAATTACGCGGCCGCGCTGGAGACAATTCCGGGCGATCGCAGTGTTGCCGAACGCGCTGTTTTTGCAGCGCTTTTGGCTGATGATTTCGAAGGTGCGGCTGAAGTCGCCAAGACCATCGGACGCGATCGCGAGACGAATGTCTCGCTCGCGCGGCTCGTCACGGCTGTCGACAGGCTGCGCCGAAATGATCCCGCCGCCGCCGTTGCCGATCTGGACGGGGCGGACTTCGGCCCTTTCAACACGATGGTCGCCCACAATCTTGCGGCGTGGGCAGAACTTGAACGAGGTGGTCTTGAGGCGGCCCGTGGCCGTCTGATCGAGAACCGCACCGGCGACAACCTGCTGGACGGTGTGACGCTCAATATGGTCGGCTTTCTCCAGCTTGCCGCAGAGCGAGACGATGCGGCGCTGGAAACATTCGATACGGTGTGGACCAGCGGTGCGCGTCTGGCAGTTGCCACCGAAGCCCATGCGCGCCTGCTCGCCGAACGCGGCGAGACGGACCGCGCGATAACGCTGCTGAAGGATTTCGCTGAGGACGTTGGCCGAAATCCGGGCGTTACCGATCTGCTTGAGCGGATCGAAGCCGGTGAGCGGATCAAGGCCTACAGACCGACCGTCCGGCAGGGGGCAGCTCTTGCTGTCTATGCCCCGGCAGCTGCGCTGGCGGCCCAGACTGATGGCGATCTTGCAGGCGTCTATTTCGCGATGGCGCTTGCGCTGGACCCTCAGCTCGATGTGGCGCGCACCCTCTGGGGGGAAGCGCTCGACGATGCCGGCCGCCGCGCCGATGCGATTGATGTTCTGGATCGGGTGCCGGAACGCTCACCCTTTTATGCAACAGCGCAGGGCCAACTGGCATGGGTGCTGCGCCGGGAAGGGCGCAATCAGGAAGCGCTGGAAACCGCGATCGAGGCGCTCAATCATACATCGGACCGCGATTTGAAGGTCCAGCTCGGCGATCTTTTCCGGTCTCTCGACCGGCACGGTGAAGCCGCACGGATTTTCGATCAGGTCATCACCTCAGACGAGGCCGAAGGCCGCCGCGACTGGCGGCTGCTATTCGCGCGCGGGGCGGCGCGTGAGCGGATGGGGAACTGGCCGGATGCAGAGGTCGATTTGCGCGCGGCCCTCGCCATCGCGCCGGATGAGCCCGATGTGCTGAACTATCTTGGTTATGGGCTGGTCGATCGCGGCGAGCATCTGGATGAAGCGCTGGCCCTGATCCGGCGGGCGGTGAAAAAATCCCCGCGCAATGGCCAGATCGTCGACAGTCTTGGCTGGGCTTACTATCGCCTTGGGCGATACGAAGAGGCGGTTCGCCACCTTGAGCGCGCGGTTGAACTGGAGCCGGGCGACGTCGTTCTGAACGACCATCTGGGCGATGCGTACTGGCAGGTCGGACGGACACTTGAGGCGCGGTTCCAGTGGTCTCGCGCGCTCAACCTTGCCGATGGCGAG